>DATFBJ010000061.1:0-14275 GCA_035253885.1 Nitrososphaeraceae archaeon | reverse complement strand
AAAATGTAGTAATAATAATCTCAATACTGATCTATTATCTTCTTCTTTTTTCAAAGAAGTGAATAATATTAAATCAAATTCTCTGATCTTTAGCATTTTAAATTTAGATAAATATAAAAATATAGTAGATTATAAATCGATAAATTTTTTAAGAGAAAAAATAGATCTTTCATTTTTGGTACATCAGATAGGAAATAAATCTGAATTAGATCAAAAATTGTTTGATTTTAAAATTAAAATCACTCGTTTGAATGATGTTATTTGTATCAATTTAAGACATCCCTATTCACGAATATATGGACTTGAAATAGAGAATATGAATAATTCAAATACATTGATCCGAATAGATCCACTAATATAGGATAAGAAATTAGAATACTATACAATATTAGCTAATTATATAATTAGATTATTATTTAGATCGACAATGTCTTTGTACATTAAAAATTTGAATCATCTTATTTTTATTAACAACATCTTTTAATGTAATCTAAAGTGGAATTCTTATCATGAGTATAATGAAAATGATTGTAATGATTGCATAGGAAATTTCAGCGCTAAAAGAATTATACATTTCTAAGAATTATTTTTTGATCTCTCAATAAAAAATGAAAGATAACTAAGACATCATACATTTTATAATATAGATTTTATTTTTACTAAAGAAAATTATAAAAGATCACTATAAAAGATCAAAGCTATCATAACATAATATAGAAAGAATCTTCTAGAATCATTAGGAGTTCAGATATCTTGCAGAATAGTATAACTTAATATTGATTAGATCAAAAATTATTTCATTATTCTTAGGATTTGTATTTATATCTGGAACAATTACTGCCATATTTCCCTCATCCTTATCTTTTATGATAGAAGTTCATGCCCTGTCAGAATATGGAATGCAGGACAATTACAAATCTACTAAAGATAGTTCAAATCTAAACAAATAAAATGTATCAATACCAACATAAATATCAACGGTGTTAACAGCGGAGATGTCAATGTTGGGAATACGGGTCAATTAGTACAGGAAAGATACTTGAGCGCTAAAACATTTGGTCAAAATGGTGAAAGATATAACAGTTATGATGTATATAACAAAAAAGGTAAAGGCTTTGATTGTATAATTAACAACAATAACAATAACACTAACATTAACCTTGGCGTTGGTAGGCAGAAATCAGACAATACCACCAGAACCACCAAAAGAGAATAATGTATATGTTGTATGAGAAGATACTAATATTACCACAGGCAACTCTGAAATTCTGTTTGCAGCAAGCAACAATAATGGCCAGATATTCAGTACTCCACCGGACAATCTAAGCAACAATACAGGAGATTTGGAATTTTCACAAATTAGTAGTAGTACATCCTAGATATTCAAAAACCATTTCTTTTTACTTTAAACAAGTTTTTGTTCATTAATTTGAAGATCCGCTAAAGATTGATCAGAAGAGAAAGATAACTAAGGTTGAGCTTAATTGTGACATTGAGTATGGTAAAATGAGGCTTTGCATTGAAGTTGTACTGAAATTAAAATGGGCCGAAAGGGAGTTGAACCCTCGACCTTTCGATTATCAGTCGAACGCTCCACCAAGCTGAGCTATCGGCCCAAATTACCTACATGCTATTGTTGGTGCTTGTTTTATTTCAAAGACAATTTAAATATTTTTTTATAGTTAATTTTTATTTGGTCTAGCAGTATATAGGTTGTCAAAGTATTTGTATTAAATATACTGATATTCAATTACTGTATAATAAAAATGCATTTAAGAGTATCATATTGTTATATCTATGATTCATGATTAAAAATATTAAGGCAGTCGCTATTATTACAAAAAATCTCAATAAAAATGCATATGAGGTATCAGAATATATTGCTAAAAACCTTTCAAAAAAAAATATCAGAGTATCCTCTATTCCTCCATTTGAAACATCTAACTTTAAAAATAGCAATTCTAATTTTAATTCATTAGTTAATGAAATTGATCTTGTAATAGCAGTTGGAGGAGATGGTACGACTCTTCGAGCTTTTAGATTTCATCCAAGTGATATTCCTGTTTTTAGTATTAATGTTGGAGGTACACGTGGTATCCTCTCTGAAATCAAATTAGATTCAATTGATTATGCTATAAATGCAATATTAAATGGCAATTATTACTATGATGAAAGAATTAGAATTCAAGCTTCTTTATCTAATAAAATTTTTCTTCCTGCCTTAAATGATATATTATTATTCAGAAATAATCTTACTAGAACCCCAAATATTGCAATAAAATTTAGAGATGGTACTATCAGTCAGCGTATGGATGGAATAATAATATCTACACCTACTGGATCAACCGGTCATTCAGTTTCTTTGGGAGGTCCAATATTACATGAAGAATTAAGTTGTTTAATAATTAATCCAATAGCTTCAATTAACAAGTTGCCGTGTATAGTTATACCACCTGAGGAGATTGAAATTTCCAGTAATAATAAATTAGATCTAATAATTGATGGTCAAGATAGATTTTTGATTGAAGAAAACGATATTATTAAAATATCTATATTTCCTATCAAGGCTCGTTTTATTAGACTAATAAAAAAAGGCTTTAGACAACTTGAAAAATTGGGATTCTGATATTTTCATTTTAGATTCTAGTGCTTTTTATGCAGGATTTTATCGATCAATCAATTTGAAGTTTTATACCACTACAACTATTATGGAAGAGATTAAACATATATTAAATACATCTTTAACATTGGACTTGTTAATTTCATCAGGAGTCTTAGTTATACAAGATCCAGTCATAGAATCAATTAATAAAATAATTGATATTGCACATCATACAGGTGATATCAAAAAACTATCAAAAGCTGATATCTCTATTTTATCTTTAGCTTATCAAATGAATAAAACTTTAGTATCTGATGATTATTCAATCCAAAATGTTGCTAAATTTCTTGGAATCAAGACCATTTCTTTAGGTAATAAGGGCATAGTAAAATTACGAAAATGGAAGAATTTTTGTAAAACTTGTAGAAAACAATATCCACCCTATATCAAAGAATGTACAATTTGTGGTAATCCAACAAAAAGAAAATATAAAACTTTATATTCTTAAGTTTAATATATTTAACCAAACTATCTTATAGTGATTGCTTATTATACACGATATATTTTAACAAAAAGACGAATTTATAAGAAATAATCATTATTATTGAAGAAAATGCTCTATAAAATTTACTATGAGAATATTCCAGTTAATTTATTTATCACAAGATAAACATGATATTGTCAATAGTTGATAGGTTTATCAGTTTTTAAAAATAATTTTTCGTTATTATTAATTATAATTATAATTGGAATTGGTTTTCTCTTCATTATATCTTATCAATCTTCCTCTTTTACCGCTGAGGAAATAAAGAAAATAGCAGAAGAAGATATTAGATCCAATGCCCGAATTCAAGCCTATGATTTATCAAGAATTCTTGTACATAGTCTTGATTCAATCAATTCTAATCTAAAAGTCTTGACATCTTCGCCTTTTCTTTTTGAGAATAATATTGATCAAGTTCAAAATCTCCTTTATTCTGCACAATCATCTACACTTCATATAACAGATGCATATTATTGGATAAATGTTAATGGGCGAATTGTAACTTCTAGTAAAATCTATCAAATTCCTCAAGCTAATGAAATTTTAGATACTCAAAATCAACCTTTCTTTCTTAATCCAAAAAAGACATTGACTCCTTATTATAGTACTTCAATTACATCGAAAGGAAGTCCATCAGCATTTTTATATATTTCTTATCCAATAATTAAACAACAGATAGTACAATCTACAAATAGTACATACAATGTTAAACAGATCTTTAATGGAGTACTTGTAGCAGCAATTAGTGTTAAATCATTGGGTACATTTCTTCAAAATGAAATGACATCTTCTATTATTGGAAATGTAGGATTAATGGATAGAGATGGTGTTATATTATATGCAAGAAATCAATCACTGATAGGAAATAATTATATGTCAAATGAATTTCAGTCTCTAATACCTAATGATATTAGGGAAAATTATAATAGAATTATAAAAAAAGGTTTAGAAGGTGAATCTTTAGCAGAAGACCTAATATATAATGGTTCAACAATAACATTATCCTATGAACCAATTATAATAAATGAGAAATATTTATGGACGTTATATGGAAGTTTTCCACATCAATTAGCAAGTAATGTTGGTTCCTTGATAGCACAACAAAATAATTTCAGTACTCTTATTGTGGTTATAACTGGTTCAGTTACTTTTGGAATAATCTATCTAATTTTGTCTTGGAATAAGAGATTAGAAAGGGAAGTCAACATACGAACAGGTCAATTAAAAAATACAAATCTCTCTCTTTTGAAATCAAATCAACTTCTTGAAAAAGCAAATGAACAATTAAAAGTACATGATAGAATGCAAAAAGAATTTATCAATATAGCTGCTCATGAATTGAGAACACCAATAATGCCCATTTTAGGAGAAGTGGAAATAATTGAAGAAGATCTTGATCCTAAAACTAAAACTGTTAAAGTGGGAGAAGAACAGATTCAATTGATAATACGTAATGCAAAAAGATTAGATAGGTTGGCATCTGATATTCTTGATGTTACTAGGATTGAAAGTAACTCCTTAAAGCTAGAGAAGGCTTATTTTGATCTTAATGATATTTTATCTAATTCTGTTAGAGATGTTCAAAATCAAGTATGTTCAGGAGATATAGGAACTACTGATATAAAAATAATCTATGAACCTATCTCAATAAAAATATTTGCCGATAAAGAAAGAATTAATCAGGTAATTAGTAATTTATTAAGTAATGCATTAAAATTTACTAATAAAGGGTTTATAAAAATAAAAATAGAAAAAAGCAGTGATTTTGTTATTGTTAGTGTTGAAGATACCGGAAGTGGAATTCATAAGGAAATTTTTCCACGACTATTTTGTAAATTTGCAACAAAATCAGAGAAAGGAACAGGATTAGGATTATACATATCAAAGAATATTATAGATGCCCATGGAGGAAGAATTTGGGCACAAAATAATCATTCTGGAATTGGAGCAACTTTCTTCTTTAGCCTTCCAATAGATAATAGAAGATAAAATAATTATTAAAAAATTATTTTTATATTTGAATATATTTGTTGTTAAAAGTATTATGTAATGTTACATATACTACAAATTTAAGTATATTCTTTATTGTAGAATTATAATATAATGCTTATTAGTAGAAACAAGATATTAATTTACTAATTTGATCTATTTTAATAAAGAAAATAACTAATACACCTAAGAAGAAATACTCAAATACATCTTTTACTTTAAAAAAGTATTGAATAATAATAATAATTATTGAGAATTTTATTCTATTGCTTTGGTAAATATTAGATAAATGTACATCTTATTTAGTATTTCAATACCATTATTTGGATTTCCTTATTGAGTATGTTTAAAAGAGTTAGTTGAGCAATTCTTTAACTAACTGAGATTCCAGTCACTAAAAATGCGAAGTGCGGGATTTGAACCCGCGACCCCGAGCTTGGGAAGCTCGTACCCTAACCAGGCTGAGCTAACTTCGCTTGTCTCATTATAGTCTATATATCGCAATATATTTTATAAATTTAAAGTTATTTAAGGAAAAGGCACAGGTAATATAAAAGGAACTTTTGTTGTTAGCACTTCTTTTTTATCGGTCTCTTCAAATATCATATTTTCATTATATTCATCTTGTTTAATTGTGATAAATTGTTCTTTTACATTGTCTAAGGCAGGAGAATTAAAAGAAATAGGTTCCATCTTACCTAATAATGCATTGTTTATCATGACTGAGAGACTGGGTTGGGAATCTTGATGATCTTGATAGTTAACCTTTTCTATTGTTTGTATTGTCGAATTAAAAGAAATAGGTTCCACCGTACTCGATACTGTATTGTTTATCATTGTTGGGATGTTGTATATGAAATCACTTAGAATTGTCGTTTGAGTTAGAAATTCTTCTTCTGCATTGATATCTTCAATAATTACCACTATTGATAGTATCGAAATGGCAAATAAACCGATCAGGGTTGAAGATATCGTCTTTAATCACATTATCTTTAATTAATTAATATATTTAATTTGGGATATATCCTCCTGTACTATTATATGATTATATTAAATAAGAAAATAATAACTAATATAATAATAAGTAATATCTTTTGGAAAATAGATATAGATAAATAAATTTAATTATTTATATAGATAGTTACTATTGAAAAAAGATGAATAATATTATAAAGGACTAATTACTTATTAAATGAACAAAAATCTAGAATCGACTTGTACTGTATATAAAAAAGACATGTACTCATTTTAGTAAGAGAGATTTATCAAATTAAATAGATAGTAATAGGTCTTTTCAATTATTTATTCACTATTAATTATATGTGTAATGTTATCCTTGAATAAAATTCCTCAATTTTATCATGTATTGGTGTAATTTTGATAGTTTTAGCAATAATTATACAAGATTATTTAGGATTAAAGGTTACATAAATATTGTCCTACTATCTATGATTATAAAATATATCTATTATCACTGTAATTTTTATACAACAAAGATTAAATGATTATCTATATTTTGTCCATCTAGAGATAATTAAAAAATTCCGGAATTATATATTAATTAATAAAATCCTATAATTATATATTGTCTATTAAGTTTTAGTAAGTACATATTTTCAAAAACGAATAAAAATAAGAATATCTAAACCTTGATGTGCAATTACTAAAAAATAAAGATTATCATGTAAAATATATCTTTGTCACTGGAGGTGTTCTTTCAGGATTAGGTAAAGGTGTAATTACTTCTTCTATTGCAAAAATTTTACAATTAACAGGTCTTAAAGTTTCATGTGTAAAAGTAGATCCATATGTAAATTATGATGCAGGAACTATGAATCCTATTGCTCATGGTGAAGTATTTGTTACATGCGATGGTGGGGAGTGTGATATGGATATAGGAAATTATGAGAGATTTTTAGATATTGAATTGTCAAATGATCATAATATAACTACAGGAAGAATTTATTCAGAAGTAATAAATGATGAAAGAGAAGGTAAATATTTAGGACAATGTGTTCAAATTATTCCTCATGTTACTGATGCAATCAAAAATAAGCTAAGGAAAATATCAAATCAAGAATCTTTAGATGTATTAGTAATTGAATGTGGTGGGACTGTTGGAGATATAGAAAGTTTACCATTTTTAGAGGCTTTTCGACAAATGAAACTAGAAGAAGGAGATTATAATACACTATTTGTTCATGTAACATTAGCACCAATCTTGGATGTAGTAGGAGAACAAAAAACTAAACCTACACAACATAGTGTACAAGAACTTAGAAGAATAGGAATTAATCCAGATATAATAGCGGTAAGATGTAAAAATATTTTATCTACTGATGCAAGGAGAAAGGTATCACTTTTTGCAAACATAAATTCAAATTGTGTTTTGTCTTGTCATGATGTAAAATCTATTTTTTTGGTACCAGAAATTTTGGCAAATCAAGGAATCATTAGTATAATAGAAAATAGATTGAAATTACAGAATTTATTTATAAAATGGTCAAACTGGAAAGGTATATCAAAATCATTTTTAGAATATAATAAAGAAGTAAATATTGCAGTGGTTGGTAAATATGTTTCTCTTCCTGACAGCTATGTAAGTGTTTATCAGGCTCTCTCTCATGCAGCAGCTAAGCTAAGAAATAAATTGGAAGTAACGTGGATTGATTCTGAAAAATTTGATATTACTTCTAAACAAAAACTTTCATTACTGAAGAAATACCAAGGTATTCTTATTCCAGGAGGATTTGGAAAACGTGGTTCTGAAGGCATAATCAACGTAGCTAATTTCGCAAGAGAAGCAAATATTCCTTTTCTTGGAATATGTTTTGGATTTCAGTTGTCTCTTGTTTCATTTGCACGAAATGTTTGTGGAATATATGATGCTAATTCTACTGAATTAGATCCAACAACCAATGATCCAGTTGTAGAATTCATGCCTGAACAAAAGGAAATAAATCATTTAGGTGGAACAATGAGACTTGGTCGTCATAAAATATTAGTAAATTCAAATACACTTGCGTCAAAAATATACTTACAGAATTTTATTAATAAAAGACATAGACATAGATATGAATTTAATAAAAAATACTTGTCTGTTTTACATAAAAATGGAATGATATTATCTGGATATTCTGACAATGGAAAAAGGACAGAAATTTTAGAGATCCCTAGTCATAAATTTTATTTTGCATTTCAATACCATGCAGAATTTGATAGTCGGCCTGGAAAGCCAGAACAAGCATTCGAATCATTTATGAAGATTGCTTCAACTATATCTTGAGCTCATAGATTCTATGTCTGGCATCACGTAATGATGTTTTCTTTTTTACATATCCTCTATTAACGAGATGACCTAAAGATAACCTAATTGTTCTTTCCGGTAATAATGTCTTAGTAGCTAAATCTTTCTGGCTCATTGATCCTTCATATTCTAATATTTTTAATATCAGCTTCGCACTGGGTGGCATATTTAATAATTCTTCAGCAATTTTTATTTTTTTAGCAATTATCGAAGTAGCCGAATCGTCTCCTACCAATCTTACTAATTTTGCTGGATATTGATGTTTACTACATTTTAGATTTTTTTTAATACCTAATCTTCTTCCTCCATCTAAAACTACTTCACAGTGATATCTACTTAGAATATCTGATATTTCCAATATGCAGTTATCTGGGAATATCAATGGTCTTCTAGTATTATCTACAGAATTTACAGATACTACTACAAATACTCTTGAATTCTGAAGAATCATTGGACCTCCTGCCGACATCGAATATGCCGTAGATCCAGTAGGAGTTGAGATAATTACTCCATCGCTATTATCATGCCAAACGTCATTTCTGTCAATTCTCAATATATGTTCCATCAATGTAGCACTTTTACTTGGAAATACTGCAACATCATTTAATACTGGCTCCATTTCTTTTCCATCTACATTTACTGCTAATCTAACAACCTCGTCAATTCTATAATCATTTTTTTTTAGTCTTTGAATATTTGTTTCTAAATCTCGTACGTCTATTTGAGCTAAAAATCCAGTAGATTCAGATTCATATATTCCTATAGCGGGAGCAGAATCATTAACTACTTTATGAAAATAATCTAACATTGCCCTATCTCCTCCAACAACAAAGACTAAATCTACCTGATTTGCTAGATTGTAATTTTTTTCAGACATACTGATAGTTTGAATATGAGAATTATCAAGAGTTTCTTTAATTTTTGAAATTAATAAGGTATCTTGAGGATAAGCACCAACCAGTGCAATTTTCATATTTTCTTTGTAGTAATATAATGTCTTAAAGTTTTTCTGTTATTATTTATTAATTATTATAATACATTATGCATTATATCAAAAAATATCTTTTTTTTGTTTAATAATTAGTTTTAATATTGAAAAACTGGTAAATGACTTAAATATAATAGTTGATCTTACCAGAACCTTTAAAGTATGGAATCAAAATCTTAATTATATGCCAAAGAAACGTACTAGTCGCGGTCGTACGAAAGGAGGAAAAGGTAGCTCTGGAACAGTTCATTGCAGTCAATGTGGTGCTATGGTTCCAAGAGATAAAGCAAAAAAAATAACTGGAAGAGTAACTCTCGTTGAACCTACTCTAGCTAAGGAATTGAGAGCTCAAGGAGCATATATTTCTCCAGCAACTGATGTTAAATTTTATTGTGTTTCTTGTGCTGTACATAGAGGGATAGTCAAGGTTAGATCAGAATTAGAAAGAAGAATGAATACAAGACTTAGGTAATCAAAGTTGTTTTAAAGACTTATGTATTCTCTGTATAACAGTGATGATAGAAATCACTATTACTATTATTACCCCATATTCCAGTGAATGTGAGAAAGGAAATAATCCCATTATAGCAAGAATCAATAGTCTTTCAGCTCTTTCTCCAAATCCTACTCCACTTAAATCAAGTCCTAATGTTTCTGCACGAGATCTAGTATAACTAACTAACAGTGAAGATGATATTGCTATTAGACACAATATTGGATTAGCTAATTCACCTATCGCTATTCCTAAAAATATTATAGCCTCTGAAATTTTGTCTAATGTAGAATCAAGAAACGCACCTTTTTTAGATGTCTTTTTAGTAACTTTAGCTACGCTACCATCAAGTACATCAAAAAATCCAGCAATTAATAACATAATACTACCCACAACTGAGGAATTTAGTATTGACCCTAATTGTAAAGAATTAAGTCCGAAAATAATAGAAGAGATAATAGTAATAATGAAACCAATTAGAGTCAATGCGTTGGGTGATAGTCCTATTGATGAAAATAAAACTCCCACTTTTTCTAAAAGTGGTTGTAAATTTTCTCTAAATTTATTTAGCAATAATTTTAGACCTTAATTATTCTCTATTTGTATATTTCAATATTTAACTAATTCTGCTTTATCTTATTTTTAGTAAAAATTTAATTATATTTTATTAAAAAAATTTCCATGGATAATTTCAATACAATATTAGTTTTTGGTGCTCATCCTGATGATTTAGAAATCGGTATGGGAGGTACAATTTCAAAATTAGTAACTCTTGGGTACAATGTAATTATGGTTATAGCTACCCTACCTAATTTTACTAGTGTAGATAAAAAAGAGGAAAGAAAATCTGAAGCTCAGTCATCTGCTACGATTTTAGGATGTACTACTCCTAAATTTTTAGATTTACAACCAGAAGAAATTATGTTTGGACGAAAAATGGTAAATTTAATTGATTCTTTAATAAAGAAATTTAACCCACGAACCGTTTTTACTCAATGGATAGGTGATTCTCATCAAGATCATCAAATTCTTACTCAATCCGTTATTGCTGCTTCGCGTGATATTAATAATTTGTATATGTACGAAACAACAATACCTGGAGGAATAACTGAAAAATCTTTTAGGCCACAGTTATATGTTGATATTACCAAAGAAATAGAAAATAAAAAAAAATCTTTACAATGTTTTAAATCACAGATTCCTAGATGTGGACCTTTCTGGATAGATGCTATTATTGGAAGGTCTATTTATCGTGGATATCAAATGAATACAAAATATGCTGAGGCTTTTGAAATTGTAAAAACTATACATTTTTAAATAGAAAATGGTAATTGTTGATGATTGTTATTCTACTCTTCTAGATGTTTTTTTATAAATAAAGAGAAACAATGCTTGTCCAGATAGAGCAATAACCACAGAAAGTGCTATACCAGTAACTTCAATTAATCTTCCTAGAAAAATCATTAAAGTAATTTGTAATATTTGATAAATAATTGCTCCAATAACTACTCCTTTTGTGTTGCCTTCACTTAAGAATTTTGAATTAATAATATATGCTATCATCATTGGGATAATTCCAATGCTCATTAATCTTATAGCATCTAATGAATTTTGATATTGAGGAAAGAGTACATCAATGATTATTGGACTCGACAAATAGAGTAAAGCTGCTAGACCAATAGATAATCCAAATCCTATAATTCTTAACTTTGTTTTTTTATTTCCGCTTGATTCCTCGGGAATGAGATATTGGAAAAAGCTAATTGGTACCATTCCAAGAAACATCAAAAATTGAAATCCTAATTGATAATATCCTAAAATGGCATATCCAAATATTGGAGGTATTATAATTTTATCCAAGTACATTAATAGCGCATTTGACATATTGAATGAATAGCTATGTAGAGCAAATTTCATTTTTCCAGAAATTTCCGTAAAATCTCTTTTAAAATGCTTTACCGAGAGAAAATACCTATGACTAAATAAGAAAAATGAGATTGTAAATCCAATTATAATCCCAGGAATGCCTATTATATAATAAAGTAAAATAGAAAGTAAAAGTTGACAACCTCGAGCTCCAATATTAGCAATAGCATATTCTTTATAGGATTTTCTTCCAAGAAATTCATAGATACTCATCATCCAAAAAGTCATTCCAAGTACAAAAAAACCTAATAACCATTCTCTATATGCGACAATTACTGCAGCAATGATACTTGAAATTAATATAATCTGATTTGCTGGAATATGAATTTTATCTTGTCCTTTAGGTATAAAAGTTGTAATAGCTGTATTCAAACCAAGGAGAGCAAAACTTGATGCCAAAGACGCCATTGAAATCATATAACTAGTTTTTCCATACTCTTCAACAGTTTGTAATGAGGCTAGCAAAAGCCAAAATCCTCCTGTCAATAAAGCTCCAAAAATATTTCCAAATATTATATATACTAGACCTTTATTAGATTTAAGAAACTTTAACAATTATTTATTATCTCCACTTAATCTTTAATTAACTAAAATGTTGTTATCCATAATATGATTTATGTTAATTTATATATGATTTTGTTTTAGAATATTAATATATGAGTTTCATTTAGGAAAATTTTTTTGTATTATTCATTAAATTCAATTATTTAAGATAAAAATAGAAAAATTAACAAGTATTTTATCCTATGTTAAAAAACTAAATTATAATTATAAAACAAAATATAGTTCATTATAAATATTCAGAATTCTTTTTTCCTACAAATGAACACTAATATTTTAGAAAAACTAAATTCTCTATTTAGCTTAGAGATTAAAGATGTTTTGTCTCAAATTAGTAATATTAGTAATATTACAACAATAATATTCAATTTAATAATAGAAAAAAAGAAATTAATAATCATTGTTAAACCTTAGGACTATTTTTAAATAGTAGAATAAATGTAAAAAAAATCTAGGAGCAAAATAGATGAAAAATTATGATAAAAAATTTCAGTTATTATCGACTGTAATAATTACATTTTTCATTTGTATTTTATTACTTCATACCAATTATAAATCAGTTGAATCACAAACTTCAACTACATTTCTTACTCTTACTGGTTCTAATTTTCAAGATGTCGAAAATAGCGAAAGATTACAATTAAAAGAATTTACATTGTCTACATGGTTTAAAACAGATAAGCAAGATTATCTTGAACCAGGTACAATAGTGAATAAGGGTGGAATGAACGATGATAGCCCAGGAAATAATCTGAATTATGGTATTTGGATTACTCCTGAAGAACTTCTTCAAGGAGGGTTTGAAACGGAAAGAGGAGCCAATATTTTTGTTATCTCTAAACAGAAATTTAACGATGGTAATTGGCATAATGCTATCCTCTCAAATGATGGGTCGTTTTTAAGATTATATGTAGATGGAGTAGAAGTTGCTAAAACTTCTACACTGGGTGCTATGCCCGATATGACTGGATTGCAACCTATAAGGATAGGTGCTAATTCACTTAATCTTGACAAATTTTTTACTGGTGATATAGATGAGATAATCTTGTGGGATCGTGCTTTGTCATCAGATGAAATTTTTAATTTTTACAATTATGATGAAATTCCATCAAATGGAAGAATTATTTATCTTCCTTTTTCATCAATATCTCCAACCCAGACAACTTATAAATATCAACCTTTTAAAACATTTGATGGAACAGAAAAAGATGAAATTGATAATGAAGAATCATTTCGTCTTACTAATTTTTCACTTGGAACATGGTTTAGAGCTGATAGGATAGACCATGAAAGAGTAGGAATTTTATTAAATAAAGGTGGTTTTGTATCTGAGCTTAATGGTGAAAATCTTAATTTTGGAGTATGGTTGAATCCATCAGAAACCATAGAAGGAGGATTCGAAACCAAATCTGGAACTAATGTATTTGTATCATCACAAGGGAAATATAATGATGGTTTATGGCATTACGTTTTATTGACTTATGATGGTAAAGTTTTAAGACTTTACATTGATGGAGATATGACAGATAGTAAAATAACATCTAGTGCAACTCCTGATAATACTGGAGATCAAGAGTTTGTGATCGGTGGAGATTCTTCTGTAGATGATAGATTCTTCAAAGGAGATCTTGATGAAATTAGAGTATGGAATAGGGCTCTTAGTACTGAAGAAATATCTCATGCATTCAACAATAATACCTTCAATACAAGTGGGCAGATTTTTTATGAATCATATTCAGATTCTGATACACAACAACCTATAGAGACTCCAGATACACAAACACCACCAGGTAATGAAACTGAAACACCACCACCACCATCACAATTACCACCTATAGAGACTCCAGATACACAAACACCACCAG
>DATFBJ010000060.1:0-2334 GCA_035253885.1 Nitrososphaeraceae archaeon | reverse complement strand
ATGGAGTATGGGTTTAGGACAATATATGGCTAAAGAGGTTATGAGAGAATTAGGTAACCGATCCAAGGAATTTTATGAATTTATAATGCCAGCCATAGACATAGTCGAAGATGGCAATGATCTTTTGATTATAATTGATCTACCAGGTTTTGCCAAGAAAGATATAAAACTTAGAATAGTAGGAGATATCTTATCGATTAATGCAAAAAGAGAACCTGAAGAGAACATAGGTACAGTATATTATAGACAAAGGCCATCTGTGATAGAAAAGAAAGTAAGATTACCTATTTCAGTGAGTGATGATGAAAAGGTAGTTGGTACAGCGAACTATGTAGACGGCGTAGTTACACTGAGAGTGCCAATTCCGATGTCAGGTAATATTCCAGTAATATAACGAAAAAATCGTCAACCAAAAGAAATAGTAGGAAATTAGCGGTATTCGTTATTTATTATACATTTGTATACATACCCTAAAATAGCATAGTATTAATATAATATTGATAGTTAAAATGATGTTCCAATTACCTTTTTTCTTAATCAAAACAGCATTAACTGTTCTTGTTGTTATAGGAATTAGTCATATACAAATGCAAAGTGCTACATTAAGTAATCTTTTTAAGATTTCCTGTTATAAATATGCAATTTGATCTAAAGTTAATTACTCAATTGAAAAAAACATTTGTTTATAGGTTCATGTGATTAACGTTAATTAAATGCACCTTCTATCTTTCAACATCGATTTTCTCTAATTCAGATGTAAGATATCTTAGCATTATCAACATCATCAACAACAACAAAATATCTTAACATTAATAGCTGTAACAAATGCATATAGTAAATGAGGATTCTATGTATCCTTTTTACTGTTATTGTAAACTCTGCTATTTTGATATATGTCTCTTGACCATTCACAATCATACTACACATTTTGAATCTCTTATTACCTGCTTATGATGCATAATCAAATAAGCTATAATATTAACAGCAGCACTAATGCTGACTTGTTATAACTAAATGGCAAATAAATTTTAGAACGGCTATGAAGGTCTATCTTATGATAAACTTTTATAGAAGTATAATATATAAGATATTATGTTATTGTTACTACAGACCGAAACATTACCGCTGCGCTGCACTGTGTAACCAAGATCAAAATGGAGGGAATATACTAATAACTATGAAGCCTAATTGGGTTTGCCAAAGTTGTGGGATGTGGTCTTCAAGAAAATACAGTGTTCAGCGACATATAGATAACAAACATTATGGATATGGTAGAGTTATTCCCTATCTCGAATATTTTGTCGGCAGACAATCAGGTTTCTACGCTCCAAATTCTTCACCTCTACATAGATCTAAGAAAAGAACTGATCCATTGGATATATTTCAGGACGAGTATTATCGAGAGCTGGCCAGAAGAATAGTTGATCAGAAGTTTTCTACTAGATATTCTGGACAAAATCATTTGTAAAAAGAAGTTCATTGAACATTCGCGATATAAATTAAAGCATGTGTAAAGTCATTACAATAAACGGTTTGCTAGTAGTAATTTGGATGGTTTGAAATGTAAATTGAATGTTAGTTCATGTTAAGAATTATCTTTTTAAAATAAAAATAAGAATAACTTGAGCCAAGGAGTATTAATACCTAGATTATTGTCAAATTATTATAAATAATTTCCAAAATCTATTGATATCGAAAAGTCATTTATTTTCTTTATCACAAGATACTGTCATTGTAGACCCTATACCTATTAAATTTTATATATAGTAGCGTTAAACTCTTTTTTTGCGAATACTTGGTGTAAGGTCACTTCAACTCCAATTATTTATCTTCCAATAGCTTAGACCAGCAGTTACCAAATTATCCAAAAGAATGTATATACCCTTCATTTTTATATTAACTCTGTTAGTATAGTGGAGAATCTAAATTATCTATTTCGAAGAGCAACCTATTAAACTATGCCAATAAATACTGTTACTGCAATGTCATTCTTTTAGAAATATTGTTAAAGATTTTCCTTTCATAAATTGTAATTGCTTCTTTATACGCACTATGAGTTAAACAATCCATCGTTGCTGCTGAAAAAACTTGCTAATGAATTCTCATTAATGAGAAGTACCAAGTAGAATAAATATATCTAAGTGAGTTAGGTATACCTAAGTATGAAAAAAAACGACCAAAAATTAAAACAAAGAAAGATAAAGTCAGCCTGTGGCGCAATTGCACTTTCATCGTTTGTTCTACTGCTACTGTCATCAATTGACCCTGTCAGAGTTTTCTCCCAAGTAGAAGGCCAAGATACCGAAGAAATTCAAAGAGAACCTGTCAAGATAA
>DATFBJ010000059.1:0-2137 GCA_035253885.1 Nitrososphaeraceae archaeon | reverse complement strand
ATATCTTGCTTTGGCTCTAAGATTTAGTTAATATAAGACTAAAAAGTTAGCTATATTCGTTACTTATTTGAAATTTTGACAGCATTTTCAAACTGATGACAAAGAGGATTTTACAGAATCTTATTTTCTAAGTTTAACCTTCATATCTTAATGATACTGCTAATATTATAGCAGAGGCCCCTAACCCTGTAGCAATATAACTTAAAATGTTAGTTCTTTCTACATCTGAATTTATAGAATTACCTTCCTCATTACTCGATTTTTGTATTATCTCTTGTGTAGAGTTGATTTCATTCTTTAATTCGTCAATCTGATTAGATAAATCATTCATTATTGGAGTAATTTGCTTTGCAATATTTTCTATATTTTCTCCAGAACTCTCAGAAATGACGGGGAAAGTAATCTTATTTGCATCTTCAATATCTTCAATCTGGATATCATTATTTATGCTCTGTGTTCCTATTGTTCCTTTTAGATTAAGAGAATAAGTTCCTAATTTAGATGGAATTATATCTGCCATATAAATACCAGCCCTTTCTTCTGAAGGAATAAAATTTAACTTCTTACTAAGACCACCATAATTGATACTTATTGAAAGATCTTTCATGGCATTTCTAACTGGAGAATCATCATTTTCATCAAATACAGAGATAACTATATCATTTAAATTATTTAATAAAGGAGGTTCTTTATCCCAGCCTGCTTCTATTGTATAATTTCCGACTTTAATTTCGGTATGTGCATAAATAGATTGAATACCAAAACTAAAAGAAGATACGAAAAGTATTATTATCAAACAAGTAATTGCAAGATTTGTCTTACTCATTATTGGTATACTACCTTTTAAATTTTATCAAAGGCTTTCTGTTTGTCATTAAATTATAGTAATTAAATTACTATAAAAGATTTGTAGTTCATCTATCGAATTTTATTTATCTTATTATTAACTACAAAAAATAATTCTGTTAAGAATAACATAACATTTCAATATAAATGTACACAGGAAATATTATTTTATAAATAATTTTAAAAAAAATATTAATGTCTTTTAAAAAAGGATATAGAGATTACTTAACAGTAATATTGTTTAATTTGGCTTGTTTTCGGTAACGGTTGATTATCTATTAGTTTCCATTTGTTTGCTTCTGCAATAGCTTCTCTTTCGCAGTCTGAAATCTCATTATAAGAATGATAAACCAAAAATGACATGAGCGATTCATTAAAATTTGCATGTCCTAGACCAAGAGCATGACCAATTTCATGTTTTGCTATATATTCAATCAAATTTTTATTCAATTGTTTTCCAAAAGCCTTTTCAGCAAGTAATATATGAATATTAAAAATAAATCCTTCTGAATCAAAATTAGTTATAGTCTGTCCTGCAACTTTTCCATTATCATTTCTGAAAGAAATTTTTATATCTGTTTGTTCTTTACTTCCTACTGCTTCTTTAAATTCTATTCCTTTTATATTTTGTTCCCAATAGTTTAATGCAGATATGACTAATTCCTTAGTTTCAGGTTTTGCATTCTTTATTTCATATGTTAATATTCCGTCTACAAGTGTCTCTCCCCATGCACAACATATTTCTATTTGCTTTTTTGTACTTTGATCAGGTTTTTGGTTAGTTGAATATATGAAACTAGAATTAATTTGAAATATATTAGTAATAATTAAAATGGTATAAATGAAAAAGATCAATATTTTATACATTTCTTTGTCAAGAAACCAACTAACTATTATATTTTTTCTTTATAACATCTATAAATATGATCAATATATTTTTGAATACTTAGTTAAGTGAGATATTTCTTAAATAGTTTGATATTATATAAGATTAGAAGTTATCTGATATATATATACATAATAAATATAAAAATTAATGTACATTCATCGAATGTACTATTAGATTATTAATATTCAAATAAAGGATTTACTCAATTTTAAATTTTATTTTTTACTCATTAAATGAAAAAAGGAATTTAGATTAAAAATATGATATTTATGTAGTCTATCTCTATCCTAGTATGACTGATATCTATTCTAGTAGTATGATTGATATTGTTTCTTTGGGTTTGTGTCCTCCATTTCTATAGTCATAGTTGTCATGATAACCATCCATCATTGTATTTTGCTG
>DATFBJ010000058.1:0-2403 GCA_035253885.1 Nitrososphaeraceae archaeon | reverse complement strand
ATACAAAATCAAAATCCATTATTTATGGTGATGCACATCTTAGAGGATGGATGAAAACATTGTTAAAGGATCAACGAACTTTTAAATACAATTATTTAAACTTCTCAAAGAATGGAATTTATATTATATTAGCAGATAACATCAAATTAGTAAATTATCCAGTAAAATTGCTTTTTTCACAAGGAGTTTTTAAGATTATAGAAAAATAAAAATCTTATTAGTAAACAATTTATCTAAATCAATAGTACTAATAATATATTGAAAAAAGGCAATAATTGGTTTAGAAGACGTTGGTTGGACTTTAGACAAGGACATAGTATATATCTTGTTTTTATAATGACATTTGCAAATTTCATAACTATACAATATAAATTAGTTTTAGAAAAAGTTCCTGCTGTTGATACATTAACTGGTGGAAGTATCTTTGGATTTGCCATATTTTTTGTAGCGTTATATGTTCCGATTGGAATTTTGATAGGATATTGGCATAGAAAAAGTCAATGGAAAGTTGAAGCTGAGGCATTGTTTAAAGAAAACAAGATTGGTGCAACTATGTGGTTATTTGTTATAGACCTTATAGATGGAAAAATTACGGAAAAAGAAAAGCAAGAGATGAGAGAAATGTTACAAAAAATAACAACAGGAAAAGGAAAATCTAATAAAGACGAGAAAAGCGAAAATACCTCAATATAAACTCCATCCAAAATTATATTCTCCTAAACAATAATGCTATTTGCTAGTTGCACAAGATCAATCTATAGCTCTCTTGTTTCTTTTTATATCTAATAAAAAATTTTCTGAATCTGATATTATGTCCTGAATTTGTTCTGTATATAACCATCTTTTTACAGGATGTCTTTTCCATAATACCCTTTCTTGTTCTCTTATATGTTTTATATGTGAGAGGTATCTTCTCTAATAATTCCTTTTTCTATAAGAATCGTAATAATTTTCCAAGGTTGAGATTAATTACTATAACAAGAAAGTTTTCTTGAGCATTAAATTCTTTATTTTCGATATTAATTAGCTCAATATTATAAAAACAATTTATTAAAATAAGATTAAAAATTTTTTGTTATTATCATAATAAAGATGATATAACTTGTCTATCTATTTGATTTTATTTTAATATTATAAGAATATAGCCAAGCGAATAGAAGGAAATAACTTAATTAAAGAGCATTTACTAATTTAGTCATTTTATCTAAATTTATTTCAAAGCCAAATCTTTTTTCATCTTTTTTCATACAAGTATACATTTTCATCATTAAAGGAAAATGTTTGATTGTACTTAATTTTTTGTCCATCTTTAATCGTACAATCTTATAAACATCCTCATAATAGTCAAATTTTTTCAAAACTAAATTTCGATACATTTTAAAATTAAATTTTTTAGATTTACCAAAGACATTTAGAAATATTTCACAACACAACAATGAAGGTATTATTCCCTCACCTAACATTGGGAAAACGCATCCAATAGATTCTCCAACTCCTATAACATTATTATTAAAAAAAGGCTCCATGCGTTTTGGTGGAGCTAGACGTATGGGCCGTCCTATCTTTTTTATAATTTTACCGGAAGGATTATTATGAAAAAATTCTTTGAGTCCATAATATCTCCTATCAATATCTCCAGCACCGACAAAAGCTCTACCTTTATCTAGTGGGAAGTACCAAAAATATCCTCTTGCTCCTTTGTAGCCTATTACATAAAATTCATGATCAATATTTGTTGTATCAAGATTATCTACTAGATATTCATATGCAGGAATAATAAAATCTGATTTAGCTTTTGGAAGTAAAGAACGATGAAGCCCTGTACAATCAAGAACATAATCATAGTCAGTAAAAGGAAAAGAATTTATTGAACATTTAAATTCGTAATTAACAGTTAGTTTTTTTAATAGATCATCTTCCCATTTTTTCTTGTCGTAAGTGACTAATCCAATAAGTTCCAAATATTCTTCTTTATTATTTGGTAATTCCATACGTAACTTTTTTCCCTCATGAAAAATATATTCATTAAAATTTAATCCAACATTTTCTGAAAATTTTTCAAGAATATTTCTTGATGCACCCCATGCACAAACTGCCCAGTGATTTTCTTGTTTTGACGATTCAAAAATTGTTACATCATTTCCTTCTTTTTGTAACATGTAACCTAAATAACTTCCAGCAACACCCGCTCCGGCAATAGCTATTTTCATATAGAAAAGAATCTGAAATTTTACTTATAATTCTTCTTTATTTTTATGATTGTTAATTAATTAATTATTTATCAGTGCAAATTTTATTATCTTACAAATCAAAAAGAATTGACTTTGTACTCTTTATAGATTGTTATACATAAGTTTCCTCGCATTAAAATTTATTTTAGTAAGTATTAAATTATAAAATAAT
>DATFBJ010000057.1:0-2815 GCA_035253885.1 Nitrososphaeraceae archaeon | reverse complement strand
TGATCATCATATTTATCAATCTTTGGTATTTGAGTTTTTGAGAGGCAATCCTCAATATTCAATTCATGAAAAGAATATTTTCCGCCAAGCTTATTCATTATTTGACGAGTAGGATTTCTTACATCGACCCATAAAAGGTTATCATTTACAATCGACTCGAATTGATATATATGCGATTTTTGTGATCTTATATTAGATTCCACGATTGATTAAAGAATAATAAACGAAAATATAAGTTGTTTTAATATATTCATTTAAAATCTAATGAAACTACTTTGAAATTAGTCTCTACATAAATGAGATAGTGTATTATATAAATTAATAAGATTGAATACAATAATGAAAGATAAGATTTACATAATATCAGAATAAAATTCTTATTATTATTATAATAGTTAAATATTTCACAAAAGTACATATACATATATTAGAATTAATAATTGATAGGATGATATATAAAATAATTATCCTGTATTAACAGTAAATTAATTAGTCATTTATGATGATAACGACGATAATTAATAATAATAATAATAATAATTTATAGAATCATTGTATTATTATATACACTAATATTAAGAGATCATTATACTATTAATAGATATTAATTATTAACAAATTTTTGTCAATCAGAACTTTTTAGAAAGGTCTTTAGTTATAATTATAGAACAAATAAATGGTGTAACAAATCTAATGAACAAAATATTATTAAAAAAAATTATATTTTCTAACCATAGAATTAGTTACAATTAAATTTAGTAGATATATATTATTAATTATTAGAAGAATAAATCTAATATTTTTTCTAAATTTTTACTGATTATTTTAGAAAATAAAATTGATTTTGTTAAATTTTATATTATCCAAATACTTTCTAGAAGTTTACCAAATAATAGTAAAATTTCATAATTCACTATTTTTAATAACCTTTCAAGTAATGAAGCAAAGATTACAGTACACCAGCTTTCTGTTAAATCAATAATCTATTCGAAAGAAAAAATTTTGGATCCTTCAATTATTGCTGCTATGACAATCATAACAATATCAAATAGATTCAATAACAAATCGAATGATAATTTAAATTATAGCTCAAACCCCTCAGTCATTAAACAATATATTAGTAAATTCTCATCAAAAAGAATAAATTAAATATTTAGAAATTAAATAGGAGAATAAGTATTGTTTTAGAATTTACAAGATAAAACTTACTAAATCATCCGTTACATAACATTTAATACTTGTTAGTGATAAAGAATTACTGAATTACCCTTAATGAGGGAAACAATAAATCAAAAAATTACTGTAGCTACACTTAATGGTAAATCATATTATAAAATTATTAACACTCTGAAATTGCTTCAATTAAATTACGAGGAATTATCTCCTTCTGAAGCTCTAAACTCTTATTCAAAAATAATAATTACATCCAAGGAAGAATCTTCTATATTCAAGAAAAAGAATGTGATAATGGATTCAGAATTAAATGAGAATCCTACAATAATAAAGGCAAAAATATTAAGGAAACTGATAAAATCTCATCCTTCTGATCAATTAACAATTGGTATTGATCCTGGAAATAGAATAGGCATATCGATTTTTTATTTATATGACGAAATAGAAAGTATAGTATTATCTACAATCGAATCAGCTTTGAATTTCATTATTAAAATACTCTCAGAAATACATGCGAAGAAAAAAATTGTAAGAATAGGAAACGGTAATATTAATATGGCTGAAAGTATCGCATTTCTAATAAAATCTATATTTAAAGATTTAGTTCATATAGAGATAGTAAATGAACATGGAACTTCAGCTATCCAAAATACTGAAAGTAATAGAAGAATACTTAAGGATAAATCATCTGCTAGACTAATTGCTTTTAGAAATGGAAAGATCTTTGATCCAAGGATAGACCATAATTAATATTAATAGTAATCAAAGAATAAAAAGCTATATTCACAATTGACAAACCTTTAAAATTTTGTAATATTAACTAATTGCTGTTATAAGATAACAATAGTAGTTAAAATTTATTAGAATAAATATATTTTTAGATCCTGTTAAGTTAAGCAGTAAAAGCTATAGCTGTGAATGTCCTATTCTCATGTTATGGTCATAACATTTGAAAGAAACAGGACATCTACTGTAGTAGTAATGTATTCCTGTATCGATATTTTTTAGGACTAAGTTTTCGTAATACATCTAAAGCATTATCAATCTGTAAAGATTATGTAAAAGAAGTTACGTGTCTGTATGGAAGTGGATGCAGAGATTTGGACAGTACAAGCTGTACAGACGCAAAAAGATTACTGCTTTCATAATTGATGAGACAATGATTCAAATTGGCAGTAAACACTACTGGTTATGGATAGCAATTGAACCGGTACATAAAGCGGTACTTGGAATCTATATATATCTGAGCACAGAAATATGTTTGTCCTATTATCTTTTTGAAATCTTTGGTTAGCAAATATGGTAGAGATCCAGTATATTCTGAGGGTGGTACATGGTATCCAGAAGCTTGTAAAGTAATAGGTTTGTAACATAAATCATTTGCATTCACCATCATTTGATAAAAGTATGTGATTGAAAGAGTATTGCAATATTTCAAAGAAGGAACTGAATGTTTTGATGATTATTATCCTTGTCTTAAAAATAAGGATTGTAATCTAGTTCATGTGTATAATTGGATAGTAGAATTATTTGTATCACTATATAATGATACCGTTATAGAAAAGAATAATTATTATATAATAAAGGAGATAGTTCTATCTTAAGTTAACAAGGTCGATAATATTAAGAAATATAAAATAAT
>DATFBJ010000056.1:0-4546 GCA_035253885.1 Nitrososphaeraceae archaeon | reverse complement strand
GATTTACTTTTTTAATTAGCGCTGGAATTATATTCATTGTTTTTATCATATCTTTTAAATTATTAAAAATGAAAAGATCTTGACCAAATAATTATACAATAAAAAAATTAAATACAAAAATTATTATCTCTATGGTTTTCTTTTTCCTTTTGTCACTATTAATTGGAGACAATTCTAAGTATTATAAAAGAAGACCTTGCTGATTTGGAAATTCTCATTTAATGAATTCATTGCATCAATTACAATTTTTCCTTTAAAATGATCAGCTTAAGGTAATTCAATCTTTTTCCCCATGGTATAGCTAATAATATTACATCACCAAATTTTATTGTCTCTTCTGTAGTAAGAACAAGTACATTTGGACTAATTAATTCTACAAATTAAGTAAATTTAATGATCTCTATAATTAGAAATATTTACTTGATGTCAAGCATTAGAAAATAAATCTCCAGTATATTTTCCATTATTATCTATGCCTATAATTCCAATTTTCACCTTATTTACTACTATATTTTGTCACTATAAATTAGAAAGTTTCAGGGAGTTACTAGGTTACAAACTTGAAAGTGTTAATCATATTATAACTATTGAGCACTTTATAGAATTTGCAGGTATTAAGAATCCTAATAACTATTTATAATCTATTTGAAGATATAAAAAAAAAGGAAAGGAATAATGGGAACTAAAAAGCAAGTTATAATGATAGGTCTGAAGCCTGAGGTAGCCGACTTCAGCAATTGGTCTGGTCTTACACCAGAAAAGCTTATGTCGGAGCTTAAAACGGACGAAGCTACTCTTAATTCTCTAGGCTACGATGCACAATTGTGTCTAGTTGATCTTGGTGAGACGGCCGAGACTGTCGTCACTCAGAAACTGAAAGAGACAGCATTTGATTGCGTTATGATTGGCGCGGGTGTTCGTACCATTCCAGATAAATTTCTTTTATTCGAGAAACTGATCAATATCGTGCATAAGTATGCCCCTGCAGCAAGGATTTGCTTTAATACGAAACCAAGCGATACGGCAGAAGCTGTGCAGCGATGGGTCCAGCCATAGATGTTAGAGGAAAATAATAACAAATTGTTGAACTATGTAATGATTATTATTATTATATCGCCTTTTATCATTATTGACGGACCAGTTACTTTTTGGAATAAATCCTATCATCTATAATCTACTTTTGCATTCTTATTTTAAATTTTTATTATCTTTGTTCATTGTTTTACCTTAAATACTCCAAAACTATAATTATTCTAATAGTGATTAATCCAAAGTTAAAGATAGATCATGTACATCTTAAAGTATCAGATCTAGAAAAATCACTTCAATTTTATAGATCTATTCTTGGATTTAAAATATTAAGACAAGAATCTACGACTGCATTTCTTTCATCGTCAGGAGATAAAGATTCAGCTAGGTTTTTAGTTATATTGTCAGAATTAAAAGATAGTGCTGTTTCCATATTTCATCATAAACCAAGAGTAACAGGACTCTATCATTATGCAATTTTATTACCAGAAAGAAGACATTTAGCATATTTTCTTAAACATATACAAAAGAATCTTAATCCTGAATATTATGAGGGCATGGCAGATCATGCAGTATCAGAATCAATATACATACATGATCCTGATTTTAATGGGATTGAGGTTTATAGCGATAGAGATCCTTCAGAATGGAAATGGAAAGAAGATACAGTACATATGGTTACTAAACCACTAGATGTAAAAGATCTACTGAAAGAATCTATCGATTATAATAATAAATGGAATGATCTTCCTCCCAAAACATCTATAGGTCATATACATTTGCATGTATCAAATCTTGTCACAGCAAAAAAATTCTATCATCAGATTTTGGGTCTAAATCATACCGCTACTTTTCCAGGTGCATATTTCTTTGCTGCAAATAGATATCATCATCATGTTGCTACAAACACATGGCTTGGAGAAAATATTTCTCCTGCAATTAATGATAATAAAAAACCAGGATTAGATCATTATGCAATAAATTTACCTAGTAGAAATGACTTAATTTTGCTAAAGAATCGTCTTTTAGACTTTAAAATAGATATTTATGAAAAATTATTTGAAAATGATAATCAATTCTCTTCATCATTTTATGTTTATGATTTAGATGGAATAAAAATACAATTTGTATAATAATCACTAAAAGTATGATATTTTAAAGTACTAGTATCTCAACTTTAAAGGTATGAATAACAAGGATAACAAGTTATCCTAATCAGATTAGTTGAATATTAATCATCAGTAACCTGTAAACTCTTCAACTTTGATTCTTTCTTTTGGAATTTCTAAATCTTCTTGGAGCAAAATTTGCATAGCTTTTAACATATTAGGAGGACCACAGATATAAAATATTGAATCATTTAGTACGTTAATGTTTACATACTTTAAAATCATTGCTTTGTTTATTCTTCCATATTCTCCTTTCCAATCATTTGCAGTTGATAATGATGATTGTTCATCGTTTTGATCTTTTTCACTAATAGTATAGATAATCTTTAAATTTTTATTCATGTTTGCCCATTCATCAAACTCTTTTTTGAATAGTATGTTGTTACGATTTCTATTGGAATCAAACATTATTATTTTTATTGGCAATTGCATGTCTGTAGCATACTTTATCATACTTCTAAAGGGAGTAACACCTATTCCACCAGAAAGAAATACAGCAGGTTTTGTATAGTCTTGATGTAATACAAATTGTCCTTCTGGGCCTCTCACCTTGACTTTGGTACCCTGCTCTAAAGTTGAAAGTCTTTTTTTGTATGGTGAATCTCTGATTCTAGTGCTGAACATTATAAAATTCTCAGAGGGAGAAGATGAAATAGTAAAATGTCTAATTGGACCTTTGGGATCATTATAGACTTCTCCTATATCAAAAAATGCAAACTGACCAGCAGTATAATCTAATAATAGTTTTTTGTTTCCTGTTTGATCATCATTATACTTATTAAACTTAAATGACATTACATCAGTACCTTCAACTTTATCTTTTTCTATGAGAGTGAGCTCAATCTGGGGAGATTTACTTTTACTTTGTTTCTTTATTAATATGTTATTGCCATCAACTTTTATTTGATATACTGGTTCTGATTCACTTGCAGGAGGATTTGTCACCTCGCCTGTCCTTACATCAAATTTGGAAGCATGCCATGGACATTCAACTTCATAGCCTTCAAGAGTACCATCGGCTAGAGGACCACCTTCATGAGTACAAATATTGCCAATAGCATAGTATTTTCCATCAACATTGATTATACAAATACTTTCTCCATCAACTTGAACTTCTTTCATATGTGAAGGTTGAATATCAGTTGTATCAGCAACCTTAGCAAAATCCTCCTCGTTACTCAATATTGATCATTTTTATTATAATGTCTAAATCCTATATACTTTCCTAACTAAATTTCCACTACAATTATGATTCCAGGCTTTGAACAATTATTTTTTTATTATTAAGTAGATATTATATGATTTGATTATATTCAGCTTTCCTTTCTAATTTATTTTAGTTATAATTTGGATTGTAAAAATTCTTTTAATGCTATAGAATTATTATAATTTTTCTTCCTTAAGCTATAGAGTAAAGTTATTATTCTTTCTTCAGCTTTCAAAAGACTATATTGAACAAATGGCTCAAATCTCCTCAAAATTGGGGAGTCTATAAAGTAGTTTATACTTCCAACTAGGTTCTTCAATTCTTTATCTATATTATTCTATTACCTTACTCTTCAAGGAATGCAGTTTCTGATGACCTGGGCTATGCTATTGCAATGAATAAAGAAGTTATAATGATTTATGAAGAGAACAATTCTGTACATAAAGAGATAAAATTTCCCTTTCGATATAAGATATATCGAATAAAGATTTTATAAAAAAAATATTACAAAAGGATATTGAAGAAACGATTAACTATGTTATATTAAATATAACCAAAACTGTTATGTCAGCTATAATGATAAAAGAATAAAGATATCATGCTATTAATTCGATATTAATAATTATTAGCATGTAATAGTAATAGTAGATACTAAAAGTAACAAAATTTATATAATTATTATATATTTTAAAGTAAAAAATAACTCAATGCAAGGTACATGTGAAGTTTGTGGTGCAAATAATGTAGATTTGCAAAAAAAGGAAACAGCAGATGGTCAAACTCAAAATGTTTGTAACCAATGTGCATAAAAAGATAACAAAAAATTAAGAAATATGAGGAGGAATATTAATAATAATTAATTCTATTTTTTTATCCTTTTACTCTCTAGATTTGCGATTTATTGTATATAATGACCTACAACTTGATATTATTAGAGTCAACTATCTTTTGCTCTATTTTTAAGACTCAATCCCATGTTTAAAGAGATACTGTCTCAACTGTATTTGACCTATTACATGTGGACTATCATACAACCAAATTTTTGTAGCAAAAAATTCTTCTATTCTAATGTAATTACATAAACTCTTTAGAATTAGAATATTCACCTGATAAGTACAGTAAATAATTTTTTGAAATAAAT
>DATFBJ010000055.1:0-5029 GCA_035253885.1 Nitrososphaeraceae archaeon | reverse complement strand
AGTTATCAATTTGAGAAAGAAGGAGAATATCTTTTCCAGTCACCTAAATATTATTGGATGAAAGGAAAAATCATTGTTACGGATGATATCAAAACTATAAAAAAGAGTATTGGAAATGGTATTGATGTTTATATAAGTTGGACACCATCAACTATAAAACTAGGAGAAAAATCACTTTTCAAAATAATATTTGCAGATAAAAAAAGTGAAAGAAATCAAGAACATATTGATTATTCATTTACTATACAAAATCCTTCATCATCTTCTGATACAGTATCGTATAAAAATGCAATTACTCATTCTGCATGGGGGATTGAACCAGCATCTCATATTTTTGATTCTGAAGGTACTTTTATAGGAAAATTAGGTATTGAAGGAATTTTATTCCAGCCAATAGAACCAGAGTATGCTGAATTTGAAATCCAAGTTACAAAATAAAAAAAAAGAAAATAATATCATCTTTAAAAATTTAAAGGTTAATTAAATAATAGATTAAATAACGATATGAATGATTCTTATTTATGTCAAATCACAATAAAAAAAATCTTGCTATTATGCCTTTCTTAATTATACTTCTTTTCTTCTTTTCATATAGTTTTTTTAGTATGTCAAATGTATATGGCCATACACAAATTAAAGTAGGGAATTACACGATAGAAGCAGGATGGGAAGAAGAACCGCCTCTTGTAAATTTGTTAAATAGAATAGTCGTATATATACTTGATGGAAATGATAATCCGGTTGGAAATGCGATGAAAGATCTGTCCACAAGTATCAATTATGGCGGAATTAATAAGAAATTAAATTTGATTCCTTCAGAAGAAGCTGCTGGTCTTTATGCAGCTGATATAATTGCCTCCAAACTAGGATCTTATATTCTTAATCTAAAAGGCACAATAGGAACACAGAATATAAATAATGAGATACAAATTGAAGATGTAGAAGATGCAAATAAGATTACTTTTCCCACCGTTTCTGAGAGTTCTGGAGAAAATATAGAAAATATTGCAAAGCAAATTACTCCAATAATGAATGATTTGTCTAATCAAATCGACGAATTAAAGAAGGAAATCAACTCTACAAAAGAGATATTACAAAAATCAAATGAGGAAGGTAATTCTATAAATTCCGATATAGAAAGAACTAACATTTTAAGTTATATTGCTACAGGATTAGCTGCCTCTGCTATAATATTAGTAGGGTTTATGCAAAAGATTAAGAAAATATAAGAATAATAATAAGAATAATAATAATATTTTTGTTTTTTTCTCCTTGTCGTTTTTAATGATACAATAATATTTGACTTGCTAAATTATTCTAAAATTATTTATTACAATTATTGAATTAGTAGATCTTATAAAGAACATATATTTTTGGAATATATAAAAGAATAGAAAAGGTATCAAACTATTTTTAAATATTGGTTTAATTTATCTAATTCTAAAATTGTTGCAAGTAGCATCTTTGTTATTGAAGTTAGATATTTGATATTCAAAGTATCTGGAGTATCAGATGATTGATGATAATGAGGATTTTTCTTTGCACCTTCATCATGTATTCCTATAACTGTATGATTAAATGCTTCGAAGGATATAAAATCACTATTTTCAAGCTTAGCTAATTCTGCTTCTAAATTAGTATAATTAGAAGCTATTTTCTTGATGAATAAGGCTATGTTCTTTGAATATTTATCATTTTGTACATGTTTATTGCCAATATCATATTCTAATATGACCTTGTTTTTTGTTTCATTACAAGGTCTGTAGCCTACCATATCTAAATTAATATACAGATCTATAGTTTTGGTTTTATTATTATGATCTAAATACTTCACATAATTCATTGACCCCCATCGACCTTGTTCTTCTCCTGAAAATAATACAAATTCAAGATTAATTTTTAAATTTAAAGGAGAAAGAATACGTACAAGTTCTAGTAAGGCAGAAACCCCACTTGCATTATCATCAGCACCTGGAGCTCTGGCATCAGTATCGTTGATATTTTTTGCTCTACTATCATAATGGGCTCCAATTATGATAGTATTATTATAATAGGGAGATGAAGAAGAAGAAGAGGAGGAGGATGCTAATCCTTCTTTACTGCAAATAATATTTTTTAAATTAAAAGTTTGATTTTGATCATTTTGAATATAATTTTGAAAAGAAACTCTTCCTTTGCATAAGTGTTGAAGTTCATTTTTAATCCAATATGCTACATTCTCAGTATAATTTGATTTAGTATTTCTGGTATGGAAAGATGATAGAATATCTATCCATTCTTTGAGTTTAGTTGAATTAACCTGATCTAATAATAAATCTGATTGTATTTTAATATTGTTTCTATTTTTATCTAGATATGTTATATCATCAAGGCATGCCACTAAAGAATCTCTGCATATCGAGGTAAAAATATCATTATTATTATTATTTTTTGTATCAGTTATATTTGTAGAATTTATATTAAGAATATGTGATGAGAGAGAAACTGATAAAACAACTATTATTGATATCAATAACCATATTCCATGCATTTTTGATATGACAATTAGTATTCATGATACTCTTATAATTGCATTATCATAAATCGAAGGTAATTTTTTCTCTACAATTATTTTTTTATTCAAGCGAGTAGAACTGAATTAAAAACAACTCATATTTTATTCATGTGACAATTATTGATACATAAGTAAAATAGACAAATTATACTTCATGTACCTTCAGACATACTCTATATATATCTATTTAAATTCAAAGACAAAATTATTACTACAAAAGTAGTAAAATATTCTCTCACAATATTTTTTAATAGAAAGGAAACATACCAATAATATTTATCTCATCTTAGTTATATCTTATAGTTATTTATACCTACAATAACTGATTTTTTTAAAATTATGAATCTAAGAAATAAATCAAAAATTATGGAATTTATTAGAGAATACTTAATGTAATAAAATTAATATTATAACATCATATTATCATAGTATTTTTTAGAAAATGCACTGCTGCTTTGCCATCTCTAACTTTATATTTAGGCTACATTTATTTATCATACTCTTCTTTTTATTTACAAGGATAGTGATATTAAAATATAATTGATCATCTTTTATTATCTTTACCATATCCAATTTAATCTAATTGTAACAGCTATAGGGAAATTAAAAACAAAATAAGTGAAAAAGATGGTATATATATAAATTTGAAGAATAAATTTGGTTTTTTAGATTTTTACTATATGTTTCTAAATATTATATTTATATTTTTTAAAATATTATTAAAATAAACTTTGATAGAATAGCATAGAATTAATTTCCTATTAAAAAGGGTCACTAGGTTAGTAATTATTAAAATATTAGAGAAATAAATTCAAATTGATGTGATATATAAAATAAAATATAAAGAAGAAATAATATAATACATAAAGTCTACTGCCTCTCATTTTGATTGATTTTTAAATAAAAAATAATTTTGTAAGGACTTTTTAACCTTTGTAGATATATATGTTACCTAGCTGCCAAAATATTAGGTTTATTAAGAGATTTTATTAACTGTTTTTCACATTCAGAACCTTCGGGCGGATACAATGCTTCTCCTATTACACATGCATGAAATCTATCTCCAATTTGGATTGGACCCATATCGGTATTTCTATCAAAAGCAAATGTTCTTTCAATTGTGTATCCTCCAATTTCATCAAACTCTTTTTCAACATCAACAATTTCAGATTGTATTTGGCCTTTTAGCATTGCCATAATCTTAATTTTTTTAGCATTTTTTTTGTCTTCCATTGGAGCTAGAATTTTTACCTTTATTGGTTTGTTACTATTATTATTATCATCATCATCTTCATTACTATTACTTATTGATTTGGAATGTGAATACATATTATAATAAGTAACAGATTTATTGAAAACTTGTGATTTTGGTTTAAATAAATTAGCCTCAGATGGTTCTGTAGTAGATTGAATATCATGTTCATTACAGTCAAAATATTCTACAATAGCATCGTTATTTTTATCAAAAGGTATTGATTTTACATTATTATTACTGTTGTTAGGATTTGTAAAATGATATGCACATACAAAAAATTCATCAGGTACATGGGCACTATTTATCTCATTATCTTTATTCGTTACAAACTTAACTTTTAAGTTCTTGCTGGTTTCATCTATTTTATCTAAAGGAACATTTTTGATAAAACCTTCACCATTGATAATACCAACTATTTTAAGCATTCCCTTTTTTTCTATATTTTGAAGATTGATATCAGACTTAACTACTAACTTGTCCTTTTCATCAATTTCTGATTCTTTTTGTGCATCGACAGATTTAAATTCTAAAATTGTCCAATGCACAGTAATAAGAAAGATTATTACAAAAAGAAATATTCCAAAATATATTGTTGAAGTGGATGCAACCATGATAAGAAACAAGATTTTAAAATATTTTAACAGAGTGTAATATTCTTTAGAAATAATTTACTATATATTTGAATTATAGATATAATTATATTCTAAAAATATATCTTATTAGAAGAGCAATAACTAATAATAACAATGGAAGAATATATTAAAAATTAAATTATTAGTGTTACAGTTATGTTAATACAAATAATTAGTTATCTAACAACAATACTCTTTATTATTAAAGGAGGAATTATTTCTGTGATTTTTTATATAATAAAGATCAGACTTAATCATATTTGCTTTAATTCTTACCATTCTTTTCTCCTATCAAAAATTATCTAAAATAGTATATGCTATAGATATTACTTTTCATTCTTTTTATTTTCTTTTTTTATTTAGACTTGCTGACGCCAAACATTCATTGACCTTCTTTATGAGATGCTTGTATAAGCGCTCAGATATTAGTTTAGTCACAGTCTCACTCTTATAGAGTGTATATTAATTAAGATCTAACATTATATACAATAGTGATTGTTATCCAGTAAAGATTTTCATATCATCACAGCCCTTTCACAGTCCGTTCAACATTTCAAAAATCCTATAATGTTCAATTAAAAGCGGATC
>DATFBJ010000054.1:0-10917 GCA_035253885.1 Nitrososphaeraceae archaeon | reverse complement strand
TCTGGAAAGAATAAACTCATTCTTTAATACAAATATATTGAAAAGATTAAAACAAAAGTTATATCTTGAATAGTTATCTTTAGTCTAAGTATAGATAATTGACATAATATTCAAGATCTGAATAAATCATTTTGATCTATTAATTTAAAGTAAAGAAAAATTATTAAATGAATAATAATTGAAGTTTTTTAGGCCATTCGTGTATTTAGTTTATTCTCTCTACTTCCATAGTGTCTCATGGAATAGGACTGAAACCCCATTTCCCATTTATTGTGTATAATGAAATACCTATTGGATATTTTTATATAAAAAATTATCTTCACATAATCATAGCCTTATTAGATATAATATTTTTAGGATCCAATCAAAAAATCAACTATAATATAAAATTTTTTTCAAACATATTATCATTATTTTTAGTAACATTACTCCTTTTTTCCAAAACTAATTCATTAATTTTATCTTTCAGATTTCTCAACAATATAGGCTTGTAAATTATATATTTTTCTACATTTGGAATTTTTTCTTTTAGTTGTTTCAAATATGGGATATCTGCAGTCATCAAACAAATAATTGCTTTATCATCTCTGTTCTTTAATGCATAAAACATAGAAATACCATCTATCTGTGGCATTTTTAAATCAAGTAAAACCAGATCATATTTACCTTTTTTAAAATAATATAATGCATCTATTGGATCCATATAAGAATCAACTTGAAAACCATCATGTTCTAAATATATTTTAAAAAGATTATTGATATCTAGATCATCATCTATTATTAATATCTTTGCTTTACAAGAAAAAGACATAGGCCTAACTCTCTTTAAATAAACAATATTATTTATTAATGTTAAAGACAATTGTAATATCTTTTATATATTACCAACAATAAGTTGAACTGCTATTTTAAATCGATCAATAATAATATTTTTATTTTTTTTCTTATCCTATGTTTTGCTGAATATTAACAGAAATTAATTCTTGTACTTCTCTTTCAATCTATTAGATGTATAGGTTTAAGTTTAGAAAACCATCATAATATATTATTTCGTATAAGGAAGATTGTCTTCTATAAACACTAATAATTATGATTTTTCTTTTAATTATAGTTTGTTTAGTAAAACTATACAAAAATTTACGATATTTTATGTTACAAAAACTATTATAATAGTAATGGCAATATGAGTGCCATAAATTTCAAAAGAGGATCCGGTCTGGGTGATGTTAATAGAAAAAAAATATCATCCTTTGCTGAATGTTGGAAGGGTAAGGCATTATTATTGGAATCTGGGCTGTTATTTATTTTGGTATAGCAGTGGCAATAGGAAATATAATATAAAAATAAAAAAAATACAGCAACATAATTGGAAATACAAGTAAGTTAAAGTACTAGAACTATATCTTTTTTACATTTTTTATAATTATAGATGTATAATATAAAATAAAAAGTATTAAGAAATCAATTCAGTTATTATAAAGGTAATTCTTTTTGTAGGAATGTATTCATGATAATAATAAATAATTACATATAATTAGTACCTTGATAATTCAAAACTATCTGATACTGTATTTGCCATATTATGACAATTGCAAAAATGTCTTATTGGATTCATTAAGCAATTTCTATATTAGTCTAGCATTAACTGAAGTAGTAGTACTTAATTTTGTTAGGCACTATTTACTAATATATAATAACTTTATAGGATATAATTACAATAAAATACTATTATGAGTTATGGATATGAAATAGATTCTGGAGAAAATCAAGGTATCTCAAACAGACAATTAGCATTGATATTTGGAATTAGTATAGTAGGAATTTTTCTAGTATTTGCTTTATTTATTTTTCCTATACAAAATCTATTCCCTGAATCAATTACCGAACAAGTCACAATAATCAGTAAAAGTGATGGAGAATGTGTTGTTAACAGTCAAGATCATCCTAGAGCAATTTCAAACTGTAATTATGATATAGGTGACAAATTGCAGATTACATACAAATATGGAACTGCTCCAATTGAAACTCACAAGATAATAAATTAAAATTACTTCTCTGTATATGCTAATTTTCTGTTTTTTTAAAATAATCACTAAAATAAATAATGTCTAATGTATTGATGATACTAGACGGGATCAGAGAGCTTAACACCTAGTTAGGATTGGTCAACTAATATTTATTAATATGGTAATTGTATGATGAATTATAAGACTTAGTATAGAATATTTTCTAATCCAAAACAAACATCTTAATTCATGCGTGGATAATATTCTGCAGGTAAATAATAATATGCAATATCCAAATTGTTCAAATCCAATGCAAGAATCTAAAAAGTATGAAGTCTATATTGACTATTGCCCAACATGTAAAGGAGTATGGCTAGATAGGGGAGAGATAGACAAAATAGCAAATATTCAAAGCAGATATGAAGAAGAGCACTATCAAAAATATCATCGTGATAGAAGGGATTATGATGATGACGATGATAATGATGATGACTACTATAACAGAATAAGAAGAAGAGGAGGAAGAGGATTCTTTGGTGACTTATTTAACTTTGATTAATTCTGCTACTGGGTGCATGTTTAGAATAGTAACCTTTTTTTTGTTATTGATTTTTATAATTAAAATGTCTCAACATTTGAGAAATTTAAGATCCTATTTGTATAAACAAATCTTTAACAAAAAAAATTTTTATTGTTATATTGTTCCTTTACCGTGATCCCATGTAGCATAGAAGTGTGGGATTATTTCAATTATAACAGATTCTCCTTTCTTTATAGAATCCATAAGGAACTTTGCCATATTATTGTCAAGGCTTCCAGTATACTTGATCATTATCTTTTCTGCTATTGATATGTTTCTGTTAATATCTTCCGAAATAATGGCTGTACCTTTACCTCTAACTCCTTTATATGGTGTATTAGTTTCATCTATACAAAAATAAATATTATTTCTGTTCTTGATGTTTCTAACTTTCTTCGAGTTCTTGCCTGTTTCAAAGTAGATCCTCTCATTATCAAAATAGTACCACACAGGATGTACGTTAGGATCTCCTTTTTCATCTATTGTTCTTAATCTAGCAAATAACTTATTAGTATTTGAAAGAAAGTCTCTTACTTCTCTTTCGGTCATTAAGGATCCGAGACTTGGTTCACTTGCATTAAGAATTTTCATAATAACTTAATCAGTAATTATATTTAATAATTTTTTTGCTAATATAAATAGAATAAAGTGGAAGGAAACAATTTATTAAGGTTTAGAAAATGTATCAAAGCATTTATCTGATTAATTATTTAAAGGAGAAAATATTGGTAAGATACTTATTAAGAGATGATATATGTACAATTATAATAATGACTCATAATTAGGGCAATTAAAAATATTCAAGATTCAGTAAATGTCAACTGTTCATACAGTAACAGTATTTTTAGAGGTATAGGATTTTAGATTAAATCTTTGTAAGAATATCTATTTAAAATTAGCTTATTAATTCATTTTATCCTATAAACTTATCAGTAAGTGCGCAAACAGAAGGCTTTGAATTCTCATTATAATAGGGTTCGGCAACATAATATTAAAAAGTTATTTTTTATTTCACACATTTTTCTTATGATACAAATTTAAGTATTAAGAAAAAGCAAATTTATTTATTTTTATTAAATTTAATATTATATTTGAGATCCAATTATATTAATCTTTTACATTAAAATAAAAGATATAAATCTGTTATCTTGACTAATAAACAAGCATATTTGAATATAGCAGATTTTAAAGAAATCTATGATGCTGCAGACACATATCTGTTATCAAATGAAAAAAAGAAAGTTAGTTAGATATATGTCAGCATGCAAACGGAGAATAGTCAACTGTTGATTTTGACACAATTTTGTAGTTCAAAATTATAAAGATATAATCTGAGCTATGCACTATTTAATTACAATTTTAGCGATAAAAAAATAAAACAACAAAAACAATATAAGAGTTAATCAAAAAGAAAAAAAAAGATTATTTATTTATCTATTATTTTATTAATAACAAAATTTAATATTCTCATTTACAATTGGATTAAGATTTGAAACTTTAATAATAAAAAATGAAATCTTATTTACTTAATATATAATAGAATATTTGATGTCAAAATCAATAATGGTAGGAACAAAATTAAGTATTCAAGCAGCACATGAACAGATTAATCCTACTGAATTACTAGATGATGCAATCTATCTCGATAAAAAGGAGATAGAACGTTGCTGGACTAGTGATCATTATATGCCTTGGTGGAATACAGGAGCTTCAGGGGGAGCAGCATGGCCATGGATGGGAGCTGCTTTAGCAAAGACTACAAAATTGGTCATTGGTACTGGAGTAACAGCTCCTATACTAAGATATCATCCTGCAATAGTAGCACAAGTATTTGCAACCTTAGCTTATATGTTTCCAAATAGAGTGTTCTTGGGAGTAGGAAGAGGAGAAGCTCTAAATGAAGTCCCTTCTGGAAATATTTGGCCATCAAATAAAGAGAAATTCAAACGTTTAAGAGAATCTATAAAATTGATAAAGAAATTATGGACAGAAGATTGGGTTAATTTTAAAGGAGAATTTTATTCAGTCAAAGATTCTAATTTATATACTAAACCTAGATATTCAATTCCAATATATATAGCTGGCTTAGGAGAACAATCTGCACAATTAGCCGGTGAGGAAGGAAATGGCTTTGTCACTAATGAACTAGATATAAGAAAAATACAAGATAATCTTTTACCCGCAGTGAAAAGGGGAGCTTCTAAATCAGAAAAGAATTATGACCAATTAGAAAAAATATTATTTATTCCTGCTTCTTATGATGAAGATAAACAAAAAGCAATAGAATCAATAAGATTTTGGAGAGGTACTATGATTAAAGCATTCTTTGATGTTGATGTACATGATCCAAGAAAGATTGAAGATAATGGTCAGGTGATTAGTGATGATTCTCTAGAAAAAAAATTATTTGTGATAACTAATGAAGAAGAAGGAATAAAGAAACTGCAAAAATATATAGAAATTGGATTTACTGAAATTGTATTTACCAATTCTAGCCCTAATAGAAAAAAATTTGTAGATCTTGTAAAGAAAATGTCTACTACTATAAATAATCAATAACTTAATTATTTTCTTATTATAATTACATTTTAATAATAATTATTAATTTTATTTTCTATTTGATAAATCTGAAAGGAGATAGAACAAATTTATCATATAACAGATAAAACTCTAAATTTAGTTTAGATTAAAATTAGTATTTGTTAATAAGTTAATTATACATCTTCTTCATCTTTTGGTTTACCTTGGGAAATATTGTATAGAAAAACTCATCAAGTCTTATTCTAATTAATTCTATAGCATGTAAAAAATTATGAGCTTGATCTATGAAATATTGTTCATTATTAGCAGATTCAATAGTTATTTCCTTTGTCAACATAATATTTGGAATTTGAATTTCAAGATCAACATTTAAAGGATAGATTATCTTTCTTAAGTCCATAAATAATTGTTCATGCTGAGCCTTATTGACATTCTCAAGAGATTTTAGAGCCATTTGATCTTTTGGCATAAATCTCATTGTTATATTAAAAAGAAAAAAAGTCTTCATTGGTTTAAAGAAACTTATGTTGAATCTGTATTGTTCTATATTTGCTCTTTGAACCAACAAATTCAATACAAGTTCTTCATTTGAGTTTTCCTTAGTTATCTTTTCTATAATTCTAAAATTATGAGAATGAAGATAGCCATGTATTTTATTGAAAGTATTTTGTATATTGCTAAATTCATTCATCACTATTGTTATCTATAAATGAGATGCATTTATTTTTACTTTTAATTCAACCTTTAAATTTTTTATATATTTGTTAAATTTTCTAATTTTCATTATTGCAGGGTTCGGTAACATATATATTAAGTTCTAAAATTTGAGTTATTTCTAGTTAAGAATATAATTAATGATTAAATTAAGAAAATGAAATTTGAAACTTGTTTTGTTGTCTCTAATTTGGAATTCATAGATAGATTATAAGATTTATTTTGTATATCTTCACCTTTTAATATTTATTATAATAATTGTAATAAGTTATAATGTTAAAATATATTCATGAATAACAATGGCGAGAATCCTCAAGTGTCAACTAAATCTATATCAATAGAGAGCAATAACAAAGAATCTGTTGATAGATATAAAGAAAAAGCTAAATCCTTTACAGATAAAATAGTAAATAAAATATCACATATAGATGATAATAGGAGAAATGAAGTTGCAGAAGATAAATCATCGAATGTAAGATTTATAACTTTTGGTTTATTTACTTTGATTGGTTTTATAGTACTAATTTATGCGATATTAGTAACGATAGTAGCAGACACAGCGATTCAATCCGCAAATGTATTTTTTGTAGTTACTATATTGAGTATTTCTATATTAGCTGGAACTCTTGTATATAAAATCGGTTTATCAAAATAGGATATTATTTTTAAATATATATTCTATTTATACCCTGTTTACTTGTTTTTTCATTATCTTGAAAGATGTTATTGAACCATACTAGTATTAGGTATCGGCAGATAGTTAACTGATTTTGACATAATTTTGTATTTCTATAATAGTATCATAAATTTTATTAAAATGATTTACAAATAGTATTAAATAAATTGTAATGTAAAATTTGTAAACAGCTAATTATATATAATTTGAAAAGTTATATCACTTGTGAATAATAAAATACATCAACAAAAAAAGGTTGCTGTTATTACAGGAAGTTCTACTGGTATAGGATTTGAAACTTCATTACTTCTTGCAAGAAATGGATTTTATACATATGCTACAATGAGAAATTTAAATAAATCTCAGAAAATAAATGATATTGCTGAAAAAGAAAATCTTCCTTTAAAAGTCTTACAATTAGATGTAACAGATGATAAATCAGTTAAAGTTGCAATTAACCAAATTAGAGATGAAAACTCAAGAATTGATATATTAGTTTTGCATTAAACATAACTAATAAGTTCTAGTAACAAAATTAAACTAGAAGGGGGAGGTTATATTCTCCTCCTTATTACAATGAACCAGTTAATGCATTTTTTTTGGTTTTTTGGTTTGTAGTTGTGGTTAATAATAATATTATATTACATTTTGAAGATCCTGTTAACTTAGGAGATTAATACCTCTTTTATTATTAGAGGAGGATTATTATTCTTTGTAACTATAGTATTATTGTACATTGATACAAATAGTTCTATCCAGTTATACACATGGCCATTATTACAATCTCTCCTTTTACTATTACATGGATAATAATCATCAAAACATTCTGTTCTATCCTTAAAGTATTGCACTACTCTTTCAATCAGACTTTTCTCTAATGGTGAATGCAGATAATGTTTTAATCCAATTACATTGCATGCTTCATCATACCAAGTACCATCATCAGTATAACTGTATGTTTTCCGTATTTTGCAACTAAGATCTAATAAATTTTTCAGCAACAAGCATGTTTCTCTCCTCTGAAATATAGATCCCAAGCACAGAACTATGTATTGGTTCAATACAAAACTACAACCAAAAGCGTTGGCTACCAATATGTATAATAGTTTCATCAACAATGAAAGCAGATACTCTTTTACGTTTGTAGATCTGCAAAGAACCAAACCTTTGAATCCAATTCCATATAGATACATAGCCTCTTTTCTCATCTCTAAATATTACTAATGCCTTGGATGTATTTCTTAAACTCAAACCAAGAAAGTACAGATAAAGAGAATACATTACTACAATTGTGGATGTTCTATTTCTCTCAAATCTAATTTGCATACTAATTAGAATAGAATGTTCACAACTAAATCTAGATCGTTAACTTAACACAGCCCGGTAAAATTATTTCTAATATCCTATTGCCTATTGTATCAATTATATTTTGAGTAAACTGTTTTGATTTAATCTGTTTCTTTACTATTAGTGAATTTAATATCGCTAATAATAAGGACATCTATTTGGATTTATTCTGAAATTGTGATAGTTCAGATCCTATATTATCAACATTTTTTATATAAAACCGTTCTTGCTTTTCATCATATCCAAGATCTTCAAGAGTTATGACTTTGAATCCATTATCATATAGATACTTCATCTCTAAGTCAAATAGTTCTGGGTGTGTAAAGTCAACATTACCTCTACTTATTGCATGATAACCAACAATTGGAATAGCATTTATATCTCCATTTTTATTATATTTGGTTTGACTATTAACTATTTGAACAAATTTCTCAAATAGTGCAAATGAAACCTCCTTCCCAAAGGCATCTCCCTTCAATTCTTTGAAAGTATGATGATGTGCTCTATCATGTGACCATTCTTTCATTGCAAATTTATTCGTGAGGGTGAATGTTCCATCAGAGGAATATGGTCTGCAGTCAGTTGTCCCATAATAATTCTTCTTGTCATAACCAAAATTTTCCCATCCATCACAATTAAGAAACATTAATTCAGAATGTCCTATAAATGCAAAATCAAAGTATTTAGCGATAGTATCTACGATCAAGTGGTTGTCTCCAACTTCATTAAACGGGACTTGGAAGGCAGTAGGACTAAAGCCTTTCTCTTCTAAACATTTTTTACCTCCGCCAATGATAGACTCGATTTCTGTTGGTGATTTAATTTCAGTTAATTTTTTATGCTCTAATCCATGAGATTGAATGTCATATCCATCATTATGTAATTCTCTAATTTGATCCCAATTTAAACCTCTTCGCTTCTCAACATACTCGCATAACACGAAAATACTTGCTTTGAAACCATATTTGTCAAGGATTGGCTTTGCCGTTAAGAAGGTTGTTTTGTATCCTCTATCAAAGACTATTATTACATATTTATTATCATCTGCTCCTTCCTTTTTATGGGTTGAGTTTGATAACGATATAGAAACAAATTCATAGGGATTCTCTTCAGAATAATCTTTATTCTCCTGATAATTATCTTCAAAAAACTTCTCAAGATGATTCCTCTCATTGCTACCATCTTTCTCCTTCTTTTCACCATAAGCAATATTTGAAGAAATTACATTGTTATGAACGACTACTAAAGATCCTACTCCAAAAAGGAGGAAAGCAATGCCAATGGATAGAGATCTATTCATTATACTAATCTTTTTAATTATTCTTATGTGTCTACGTTATATAAAGTTTTAATTAGAATTTTACCTAGAAAACTTCACTATTCAATATTATTCTTTATGTTATTTTAAAAAGTAGTCCATTTTTATAGAAAGATATTATAAGAATAAAATAATTTCACATCTATTATTAAGATACTTGGTATTATAATTTGTAATAATATGTATAGAATAAATATATCAATAACATAAATATACTAATGACATATGCTTTTTCTATGCTGTTTCTTTCTAGATTAAATCCAATAACAATTGTAACTTTTGCTTTAGCCTTTATTTTAGGTTTATCTTTAACTTTAATATCAAGTGGCTATTATCATGGTGAAGAAAATGCTTATTTTAGTCCTGCATATGCTGTTAGGGCACAAACATCTCTTGAAGGACCAGTTCTAAACGATCCCAATCTTGTTGTTCAGACAGTCTATCAAGGACTAAAATCACCTACTGCCATGACATTTTTAGGACAAGACGATATATTGGTTTTAGAGAAGGGTCAAGGAACTGTACAGCGTATTACAAATGGTGAAATATTCCAAGAACCATTACTTCAAGTTGATGTAAACTCTAAAGATGAAAGAGGTTTGCTAGGAATTGCTATTTCGGGTTTAGAAGAAGAAGTAAACAAGAAGATAACTAATACTACTAGTACTCTTCCTGCCCATGTTTTCTTATTCTTTACTGAAGCTGGACAGTCAAAAGATGATACCCCAGCAGGCAACCGCATTTACAAATATGAACTAGTAAAAGGTGAGGACGGTAATACTATTAAATTAATAAACCCAACTCTTCTTTTGGATTTACCAGCAGGACCTGATGATTCTCACGTTGGTGGTATGCTCTATATTGGACCTGATCACAATCTATACCTTAGCCTTGGTGACCAAAGGCCAACAGCATATAACAAAATGGATTCTCCTGATTCTCAAACCAAAGCTCAAAATTATGTAGATGGAAAAGAACCTGATGGAAGAGCTGGTATACTGAGAATTACTCAAGATGGTGGAGTAGTAGATGATGCAGGTATTTTTGGAAATGAACATCCACTAAACAAGTACTATGCCATTGGAGTAAAGAATAGCTTTGGGTTTGATTTTGATCCCGTATCAGGAAAACTATGGGATACAGAGAATGGTCCAACCTTTGGTGATGAGATTAATCTTGTCGAACCAGGCTTTAATAGTGGATGGGCTAGTATACAGGGATTTTGGACATTAGATGATGAGCACAAGAAAGTAGATGAAGTAGCATCTTCTCAAGTAAATGCAGAGGATTATAATCTAATAGACTTTGGCGGAAAAGGACAGTATAGTTCTCCTGAATTTGTATGGGATGTTGCTCCTACTGCTCTCAAATTTCTAAATTCGGATAGACTAGGAAAACAATATGAAAACGATATGTTTGTAGGTGATATCAAGAATGGCAATCTTTACCACTTTAAACTAAATGAACAACGAACAGGATTACTACTGGATGGACCGCTTTCCGATAAAATTGGAAGTAAAGATGAGATTCAATATGCAGTCTTTGGTCAGGGATTTGGTGGTATTACAGACATTGAAGTAGGACCAGATGGCTATTTGTATATACTTACCTACAGTAAAGAGGATGGAACAATATATAGAATAGTTCCTGCCACTGTAAACAGTGAAGAAGAAATAGCAAAAGGAGAATGAGAAGAAAGAATAATTTAAGATTATTGATAGAAAGATGTAGTGGA
>DATFBJ010000053.1:0-2006 GCA_035253885.1 Nitrososphaeraceae archaeon | reverse complement strand
ATGAACTTTATTCATCGCGTTATAGTTTTGAAAATACTCTTGATCATAAATCAGAAAATAGGTTAGAAGAAAATACAATAGAACCTAATAAACAGAAAAAACCCAAATACATTCTAATATTTATAGATGAAATCAATAGATTCCTTCCTCATATTCATTCCTTGGGACATCAATCCTCTGTAGCAGAACAGATAATAAAAACTATAATAGCAGGAAAATCAAGGAATACAATTCTTTTCTCAGCTCAACAATTCAAGAGTGCAGTGGATCCAATTTTACATGATAATACGGGAATACATATGATAGCAAAACTAGGATTATCTGAATTATCAACAAGTTTTTATTCTATATTAGATGATATTACTAAAGGTAACATTGCTCAGATGGATAAAGGAGAAATTGTAATGATTCAACCTGCAATTCGACATCCTATAAAGGTTGTATTTCCAAGGCCTCCATTCAAGAGAATAAGTAGATAAGTTGTCATACTTATTGTATTAAGGTGCCAAAATCTTGATACTCAATCTCTTTTTAGTAAGGTATAGCTTATTACTCTAATACAGATTGTTTAATATTTTTAGGTTATTTATTCTACAGACTAATTCAATATTGAATTAATAGTATCTTATTTTATTTTATTGGCTAAAAATTGGTCAATTTTGTTCTTTAAATCTACATTAACACTTTCTATTAATCTATTACCATCTATTGGAATAATTCCATAAATTTTTTGCATTCTAATGAATTCTTGTTTAATTTTCTGTTGATAAAGTAAGAATGATTCTAAAATATCATCAGAAAGTCCTAAATCTTGTCCTGATTCATAATAATCAAGCGTCATATTTTTCTCAAATGTTCTTCTTAAGAGCTCTTTAGGTTCAACATCTAAATAAAAAACAAGGTTAGGTTTAATCGCAAAACCGTATAGATTATGAGACCATCTTCGATTTATTTTTCTTACTGCATCTCTTGCCATAAGTGTATAAATATATCTATCAGCTAATACGATATAACCTGCTCGCAGCGAAGGAATAATTTTACTTTCAAGCTGATCTGCAAAATCTGCAGCGTAAAATAAGCTCATGGTTCTCTTTAGCAATAAGTGGGTTTCTTTGGCATGTAGTATGCCTTCTCTTATTAGTTCTGACCTTTTTAAACCTGTATTCAAAACGGCGTGACCATTTGCCTCAAGATAAGAGTTAAGCAATGATATTTGTGTACTACGACCTGACGAATCAGGCCCCTCAATTATAATTAGTCTGCCTTTTGTCTCAATATCCTGTAGATAAGGAATTCCATATCCATAGTAATTGATTTTGTTTTTGTTATTATTATTGTTAGTATAATTGGTATTAACCATAGATTTAACCTTGTGTACTAGCAGATTTAGTTTTCATTACTATTTCATTAAATTTATCTCGTACCAGTTTCTGTTGTTGTTCAATATTATATGTACCATCAATAACTGCAAAATTTTCCTTCGTGACCATATTATCATATTGTTCAATTATTTTACTTTGGAAAATACGATAGCTCTCATAAATATCATTACTCAAGTCAAGGTCCATTCCTGCTTCATAATATTTTAATTTAGGTCTACCTGATAATATTCTCTGAGCAGCTACATCAACAGGAACTCTGAAATAAAATACAAGGTCTGGTTTTAATGCGTAATCATATACTTTTTTTACCCAAATTGGATGACATCCTCTTACTATATCTCTTGTATAAGCTGTATAGATATACCTATCGGCTAATACTATGTAACCAGCTCTTAAAAGAGGAAAGATATTTTTTTCATAGCGATCTGCAAAATCAGTTGCATGAAGTAAAGAAAATGTAGTTGGAGTTAACTTTTCTTTTTTCTTTCCCTTAGAAGTTACTTCTCTTATAGCCTCAGAAGAATTCCATTCTGTTAAAAATACAGCCATATTTTTAAAACGAAGCCATTTTTCTAAAAGTCTGATTTGAGTAGATTTACCCGAACCATCTATGCCTTCTACTAC
>DATFBJ010000052.1:0-3581 GCA_035253885.1 Nitrososphaeraceae archaeon | reverse complement strand
TTTTCTACTAAATCACAACGAGCCTATCCTTTAAAGACTATTAATAATACTGTAATCATTATTAAATTTCTATACGGAAATATTTCTCCAGTCTATTGAATCCTATGAAATTTCAATATAATCCATTTTTATAAATTCTGGTTTCTGTTGAATCCTTGGTTTAAAAAAAGAGAGGGGTGTTAGGCTATAATATAATACCTACCAATGCAAAAAATCCGTCTACTGTTTGTAGCTTCAATAATAAAAGCAGGTCCATTAAAAAACTTGTTGATTGTTGGCGAATAACAATAAAGAAGCAAATTTATTTTAGAATAATAATCTGTACCTCTATATTTGTCCTACAATGATGATGATGATGTTGTTTCTTCAAAAAAAGTTGTTGATTATAACATAAATGAAAATCAATTTGCAATAGAATATATTGCTATATTTGAAGATGGAACTTCTGATTCTTATATTGAAGATAAAATAATAAAAACAGCAACAGAAAGAATTCCGATTTGGGTAGAGAATATCAAAAAAGAAGAAAAATCTAAAAAAGAAAAAACAAACAATAGTTAGTTTATACCAAGTAATAAACAAATGATATTTGAGACTTTTTGGATTTAAAGCTTAAAACAACACAACAAAAAAGAGAATAAGAAATAAAACTATCTTTGAGGGTACAATTAAATTTGTTTTATAAATAATTTATAATTTAGATTTTTACTATTAAAGTAGAATCCAAGAAGTGTACAAGCCTTAGGTAGTAGAATCTTCATATAGTAGGAGTTCTATAATATCTTGTATTTTATTACACCTTCAATTTTAACTACAGATTTTCTGTATTTGAGACTAATTGGAGATAGAAGTATTGATGAAAGAGACTTTGGTAAAATAAACAAAGATAGAACAAAAGAACAGAAATTGTGGGTAAATAAATTCAAGGATATACAAAGGAATGAAAAAGTGTTAAAACTGCTATAATATCAGCAAACAATCATATGCAGTTTTTTGTCCAATGAGAGCAAAGTTAATTTGCAGAAACGATGATTTGCAAAATCATATAAGAACATTTCCTATTGTATATTACAAAATACCTCTATCTTCTAATAAGAGTAGGATATTTGAAAATGATGATATTTATAATAAAAATTTAACAATATTTGTCTGTCTTAATTTATAAAAATAACATGTTAAAAAATAATATAAAATGAATATAACACTATCATCATAAAAAGTTAAAGTCCTCAATCATTTGTAAATCTAAACTATCTTTAATAAGCGAAGAAGAATGAGGAGAAAAGACAAATGTTAATAAAAAAGCAAGTATCCCAATCATAATTATAAACATTACAACGTAAAAAACTAATTTATTATAGTCATAAATTAATATCATATAATATATAATATTAAACAAAAATTTTAAATTTACTATAAAGAAATTAGTATATCTATATACCAATAAAAACCTCTTATATTCTTTAATATTGTGGGTTTTTATATCAATTATTAATATTATTTGAAGTATCTATTGAATGATTTTTCATTTTTAAAATTATTTTAGAAATTAATTGATAAGTTAATAAAGCAAATCTAACCATAAAAACAAATGTCCAATAATATTAAAAAAAGGACGGATCTAGTTACACCACAACTATTAAAAACTCCATTAGGTCAGAAAGTTACATACGAATTCCTAAAATCATTATCTGAAGGCTCTTCACTTGAAGATGCACTAAAAAAGGGAAAGTATATTGCACAACAAAATAGTTCCTTATTACCATTTCAGATCTCTTTTATTATAGATGTATTAAATGTACTAGGTCCTGTTTTTATCCAATTTTTTAGTGATTATAAAACAAGTAAATTACAAAACTGATTATTTAAGATTGACATTATAGATTATAATAAATTGAATATTATTGCCCTACTTAAAAACACATTCTCTAGTCTAAATTGTCATTATACCTTAGTTTAACTTATTTTATTTTACAATATTTCATTTTTTATATCCCAATTAATAGAGTTTACAAGATATAATTTACAATATAACAAAATAGTGTTGTGCTATATTATATCTTTGAGTCTTAAAAAACAATAAAATAACAAATATCTTAAAAGATAGATTCAATATATAATATATATAGAGTTGAATAAAAAAATAAGATTAAATTTCTTTGGTATAAACTTTATAATTACAATAATAGCAATTGTAATTTTTTTTATTTCCTATTTTAGCATATATAATATTTTATCGATAGATGGTCAAACATCTTCTTTACCAAGTGATTTTGCTATTTCAGAATGTGATGAAGTAACAAACATTACTTCTCCTTCAAGGGGGATGGTACATGGAGGCATAACTAATGATTGCTTAAATGGAGGAAAAGGTAATGACATTTTGTATGGTGATTTAGGTTATGATATGTTAAATGGAAACGAAGGTGATGATCAACTAATAGGCGATTCTGGAAACGATAAATTGTATGGCGCACAAGACAATGATGATTTAGTTGGTGGCTTAGGCGATGATCTTCTCGATGGTGGAGATGGAAATGATGTGCTTAAAGGAGATAAAGGAGATGATAAATTGATAGGTGGCAATGGAGATGATACATTGATAGGTAATTCAGGTGCTGATTTTTATATATGTGGAAAAGGAAATGATATAGCAGTTCAGTTTAACAATTTGGAAGGAGATAGAAAAACTGCAGATTGTGAAACAATAATAAGATAAAAGCAATAATAATGAATAATTTTTGGATTCGTGATCTTTTATCTTATTTGAGTACGCAATGAATTCAAATCTAACTTTTATGATTTAATAATACTAGATAGTCTTATTAGCTTGGTATAACTTTAAATTGATAATTATATGTATTAATGTATAATAAGATATATTTTCCAATTCAGGATTTCAAGGTATGCTGTTTGTCCTAAATTGATGTCAGACTGAAGGATTGGAAAGAATACAAAACCAAGTAACAAGGCTAGTATACCAATAATAATTATTATCATACCAATAAGGAAAATAAAGTTTTCTCTATCCGATCGACTAGCTAAAATTTTCATAATATCTATACTCTAAACAATTTAATTAATATTATGCTCAAAAATTCTATCATATCAAATGGAAAAATAATTAATATTGATATCAGTAATATTAATTTCAGTCAGTGACTTTGCTAATTTTTTCTCTATTCTTATTTGATGATATAAATCAATCTTATGCAGAAGATTATAAAGTAAATATAGCTGTCAATAATAAATATGAGTAATTATAGTAATTCGTTAAAATTTCATATCTTAATAAAAACTATCCATAATTGGAGTTACACATTCATAAAAATGATTTTAATAATTTAAAAAATTCCTCAGATTCATCCAATACAATTAAAAATTATTATCTAAAAAAGATGTTACAGATTAAACTAGCCTCAAATTGTTTTCATTATATAGTATAAAAGAAAGTGTTGAATACGATCAAACAAATAACCTTATGGATTAAGAATATGTGAGTAATGCATACAAATGTTACATTATAAGTTAATTGCTTTTTTTATTGTTGAAGTTTTTCATTACTATTCAAATTATATTTA
>DATFBJ010000051.1:0-2302 GCA_035253885.1 Nitrososphaeraceae archaeon | reverse complement strand
GTTTATTTGTTTGAGAGACATATTATTATTTTTTTCTAATTGCAATGCAATAGACTTACATACTTGAGAATAATAAAGAGAATCCATAATAATTTTTCCCTATATAGTGATAATAAATAAGAGAGTTAAAAATATTTATTATTCAAATTAATAGGATCTATATATTATTTAAAATATTTCTTCATCTATTCATTTCCTTAAATCAGGAATCTCTAATGTAATATTAAATTGCAATTAAGACTTATAAGAAAATAAATCCAATAGAAAATAATGCGAGTTATATTATTTTCTCATGAATCTGATGTTGATGGTATTTTCTCTACTGCCATAGGCTTAATTCGCTATCCTCAAGCAAGGACTTTTTTTTTAGATTATAGTAAAGAAAGTTTTATGAAGATAATTAATCAATTTTTTTTTTCAAATGAATCTCAAGAAAAAAATTTGTATATAATATCCGATCTTGGTTTTAATGATAGTTTGTTAAGTATTTTCAAAAGTACTTTAAATAATTTAAATAAAATAAAAAATGAAATTATCTGGGTAGATCATCATCCATGGTCTAAAAACACAATAGATGAAATTCATTCTTTTGTTGAGTTGATTTTGGATGATTCAGGAAAAAAATGTGCAACAGAGTTAATGTATGAACGGTTTTTATTAGATAATGATTATGCGAAACATTTAGCCAATATAGCACATTCAACTGATTTTTTTGTCAAAGATCAATATATTACTCCCTTACCTGAGATTATAAGATATTATTTAACTTTTAATGATTCATATGAAAGATTATCAAAACTTGCCCATAAAATATCTATGGGAGTATTATGGGATATTCAATTGAGTGAAGACTACAAAAAATATGAATTCTTCAGAGACAACGATAAAAAACAAGTATTAGAAGAGTTGAAGATAAAGAAAATAGATGATCTAAATGTGGTATTTGTTAGATCGACACCCTATCTTCAAACAAGTTTATTTTCAGAAGAGATATTCAACAAGACAAAAGCAGATCTTGCAATATTTTATGGCAAAAATGGTAAAATTAGTATTAGAAGAAATAATGAGAAAATTGATTGTAATGCTATTGCTTTAAAATTAATTGATGGAGGAGGGCATAAATTTGCTGCAGGCGGTACCATACGTAGTGATCCAAACAACGTAAAAGACATAATTTCTGAAATTGAAGAAACGATTCTTAAAATAAGAATATCAAATAATTAAATGAAATGTATTTACATCATTTAGAAATTAATATAATCTCGAAATAATAATATGTTAATATTAGATTGTAAAAATGAAGATCATCTTATCAAATGCAAGGAAATAATTAAAAATGGGGGAATAATAGTATATCCAACAGATACAATTTATGGTTTAGGTTGTGACCCTTATAATAAAAAAGCGGTAGAAAGAATTTTTAAGATAAAAAAACGTTTAATTGATAAGCCTCTTCCTATTTTAACTTTTGATATTAGATATGTTGAAAAAATAATATCATTAGGTGATATTGGAAGAAGATTAGCTGAATATTTTTGGCCTGGACCTTTAACAATAATTGGAATCTTAATTGATAACAAAATACCAGAAATATTGAGAGCAGGAAAGAAAACTGTAGGTATAAGAATTCCAAATAACATAGATACTTTAAATTTATTGAAATACTGTAATTTTTTAGCTGGTACAAGTGCTAATATTTCAAACGAAAATTCTTGTATTACTGCTAAAGAAGTAATGGATTCTAAACTGAATGGATATGATGCCATACTAATTGGTGATGATAACAAACCCAAATATCCATTTTCTTTTAAAGGTTCCACAATCGTAGATATTTCCACTCATGATCCTCAAATAATTCGGCAAGGAGTCATAAAATCGGAAACTATTTACAAAATTCTATACCAATTCAAATAATGAATTTTAATTTGTTAGTTACTACGTATAGGCATAGAGAATATGATGCAGTTGATGAATTAAACATTATACTACAAAGATTTGGTGATGAATCACCAATATTAGAAATTCAAGAGGTTTCAGGTATAATAATTGCATTCACAAATTTAAATCCATTTGAATTAACTACAAAATTTAAGAATTTATTAGCAGAAGAACCATGGCAATTTAGATACATTCTTAGAACAATACCTATAGAAAGATCTTTTTACACTAATCTTAAAAATATTGAAATAGAAGCAGAAAATCTTGCAATAAAAAAAATAAATATAAATGATTCATTTAGAATCACAATTGAAAAAAGACATACATCATTAAGAAGTAATGAGATAATTTCATCTATTGGAAA
>DATFBJ010000050.1:0-2924 GCA_035253885.1 Nitrososphaeraceae archaeon | reverse complement strand
TTACCTTAAAAAAGTATTTAATAAATAAATAATGCTTTAAAACAAGTTCTGATGATAGTTGTAGCATTAATTTCTGAATATATCTTTTAATAAAAATAGATTAATCAAAATATTTGTCTGAATTGTATTATTAAATTAAATATACTCTTATATTTTAACAACTTTATCGTTGACTTGAAGATAACTATATTGATAAATGTAGCTGTTTTTTTCTTTTACTTAACTGATATCCTCATACTACAATTGTTATATAATTTATAGATTAAAGTAATCTATGTTTCTATCAGTAAAAAGACTTCCTAATTTAATACCTGCTAATAGTGATGGCCCCAATCCCAAAGCAGCACAAGCATTACAAGAAGGACTTGGAGGGCAATTTGGAGAAATGAGAACTATGATGCAATATTTGTTTCAGAATATGAATTTTCGAGGAGATGCTAAACAATATCAGGATCTATTGAGGTCAATTGCAACAGAAGAAATGGGTCATGTGGAATTAGTTGCTAATACAATAAATGTCCTATTAGATGGTGCTTCTACGCAAGCAGATCCTACTGAACTTCCGCTTTCTGTAGCTCTTGATTCTCCAAATATACATCATTTCCTAGTTGCCGGACAGAGTTCCAGACCTGTAGATGCTGCTGGGAATCCATGGTCTGCAACTTATGTATACGACAGTGGAAATTTAGTCTTAAACATGCTTTATAATTTAATGTTAGAGTCAACAGGTAGACTTCAAAAATGTAGATTATACGAAATGAGTGACAATAAAGCATATAGAGCAACTGTATCTTATTTAATTGTAAGAGATTTAGCTCATGAAAAAGTATTTGCCAAAGCATTAGAAACATTAGGCGTAGAATGGAATAAAACATTACCTATTCCCAAAGTTGATACTTCTAAAATGCCAGAGGTACAAGAATTGGAAAGATTGAATTTACATAATCAACAGTGGACAATGACAAATGAAGAATCTGAATTATCTTCAATATTTAATGGAGAATCTCCTTTCAATGATGGAGGCCAACTTGAAACATTAGATGGACATCCTGAAGGAGCAGCAATACCAAATATGTTAGATGCACCACAAGAATTTGCGTCTGGTCTTGATACAGAACTAAAATCAAAAGTTCAGAACCTAATGAAAATTAGATAGAATCAAAAAATATCATTGAATGAAGAAAAAGAATGGAATTATAATATTATGTAAGATGACATTAAAGAATTAAAGAGACTAAATATAACTTGAAAAATTAGACGAACAAAGACAATTCTATATTTGAGAATATAGTAGTAAAATTTTATATTTATATGTAAAAAATGCTACTGCTCTTAATTCATTTAGCCAACAGTAAGTCATAGCGAGTATTTTATTATAAAGTATCTTCCAAATTACTTTGAATGTTATAATCAATTCTATTTACCTAATTTTAAAAATATTCATTATTTAGAACATTTAATTTAAATAACATTGAGATATTTTAAAGCAGTCATAATTTTCTATGCTCTCCTTCGGTTGTTACTTTTAAATCAGTCTCTTAGCAAATTTATTGTCACAGATTTATCTAAAATTTTTATACGACTGCCATTAAAAGAATAGGAAGTATTAATGAATTAGTTTCTAATAAATCGGTAATATATCTTCTTTCACTATATACTTTTATTGTTGATAAGTATAATTCTACATAAATGTTTTTTAATAAATTGTTTATATTCTAAAACTAAATTATACCATATCCGAGGATACTTTGGCCATGATTCCATAACTTTATCGTAGCATTCTATTTCTTTTCTAATTTTTAATTCATATGTATACAGATCCACCTTTCAAACAAGACTCCCATTTTTCCTTTATTAACATGCAATTCCTTAGTTTCTTACAACTAAATAATTTAGTTATTGTAAAAGTTGTATTTTATTTTATTTATTAATATTTAAACTTTGAGGATAAATATTAGAATACAATATTATATATTAATACTGAAAATATGGAATATGAAGAGGTATAGGATTAAAATAAGTATTCTAGAAATTACTAAATCCTATTCTATCAAAATCCTCAACGTTATTTGCTTTACTCAAAATTTTTCTATGCTGGTCTTCTTTTTCCATTAAATCAGTATGATATATATTAATAGATGTGAATGGTGAAGTCAAATTAGAAATACCAATATTCTTAAGTAATTCCTGCTGTTCTTGGATTACTCTCTCAGCTATGGATTGTCTTGCAATTCCAAAATCTATCATATTTGGAGGAATATTTCCTATGTTTCCTATTCTTCTATAAAAAATCATATATTCCGTATTGATAAAGTACTATTTATTCCTAAGTGATCTTTGATTATTGGCTATTAACGCTAAAATTAATGGATTATCTGTACCCTTTGTTATTTCGTGAATTATTTATTAAAGCAATCTGTCTGACTAACAGAAGAAAGAAGTAATAATATGAGAGGGTTAATTATTATGTTTTTCTTTCTATTTAAATTAAATATTTTCTTATCTTATCTTCTTTGGCTATTGGCTTCCTCAAATACAAATTTTCTCTTATGAGAAATGTTTCATATTTTTTTTCTAGTAATATCCTACTAAAAATTTTTATAAGAAAGTTTAATCTTTAAAATTAACAAATTGATGTATAATAAACTGTTTCTAATAGTGCCCGCTTTGATTGCGACTGTACTTAGTCTTGGAACATTCACTGTAGCAGGATTTGCACAATCTGAAGGAGGTGCTGCCCAAGATGCAGGTGAATCCGCTGATCAAGCAGGTCAAGATGTCCAGCAAGGTGCTGGTCAAGCTGCCCAAGATGCAGGTCAATCTGCCAACCAAACAGGCGAGGGTATGCAAGAAGGTGCTAAAGACATGGGTTCTAAAATCACTGAAGGAGCAAAGGATCTCGCTGGCAACATAGGTGAAAAATT
>DATFBJ010000049.1:0-11087 GCA_035253885.1 Nitrososphaeraceae archaeon | reverse complement strand
CTTGAGGAATTTTTTTAGGAGGGTTAAGAAAGGCGCGTTTTCTTAATGATATATCACCAGTATAAAAAATCTCATTAAAAGCTAATAGTCCCTTAGAACCCAATATATGACCAGAGTCGATCAATTCTAAATCTTGTTCTTCATATATTGTATTTGTAATTTCATATCCTCTTGCTTTTGCTATCGCTTCAGTCTCTATAGAAGTTATAGTTTTTATTCTTACTTTATTTTTAGGTCTACGATAAACATGATCAGAATGAGCATGAGAAATAAATACAAAATCATTACTCTCTACCTTGGGAGGATCCAACAAAATTTTTGTTTCATTATTTTCAATAAATAATCCACCATCTCTTGATTTAATTTGAGAGTGCATGAGAATACGATAATTGTAAACACAGCTTTTAATTAACTGTTTAGATTAGTTTTCTTTGATAATAGATATTACAAGAGTTACAAATGATTTTTTTGTTAATAAGAATAAAATTAAGTTAGAAATAAAATTTATAGTTAATAATCTTTTTACTAACTACAAACATTAAATGCTTATAATATCGGATTAAATAAGGACAAAAACCCTTTTTTCAACTTTAGTTATATGATTTGGATATAGATTATCGTCTGTAGTAAGTACTTGTAAGTTATATACATTTTGCTCAACTTGAAATTCAAGAGCGATATTATATCAGCTAAAGAGCGATATTGTCAAAGATATAAAAGCTATCGTCTTGAAGCTATGTGATATTTCGGATCTTGTTCCCTAGTTGATGCAATACAGGGGGGGAGGAGGTGCTTTTTAAATATTGGCTTATTATTATTGTAAATTTCGTTAGGAAATTTTTGATGAAATTTCATTCTGTTTTATATGTATATTTGTTATTATTATGGAATATAATATATTACGTTTACCTTCAATAGAACAAATTTAGGTATAATTATCTTAATCTAGATGATAATAATAATTGAATAAAAGTGATAATATATATCAAGTAAACAAGATTTTGTCAAATTTATTTATCAATAAAAATTAATTAGGAAATATCTTGAACCATATGAACATAAACTTCAAAATAGGAGTATAATAAAAAATATTATGAGATAAATTATCATGCTTAACATGGCGATATTAATTTCAGGCAGAGGAAGTAATATGGATGCTATCTTATCATCTCATGCGAATTCAACACTGAAAAATGTACAGCCTTGTGTAGTTATATCAAATAAAGATGATGCTCCTGGATTAAAAATTTCAAAAGAGAAATTTGGTATTGCAACTGAGGTCATATTGAGTAATGGAAGAAAGGGATGGGAATATGATAAGGAGATAATGTCTGTTTTAAAAAAATATCACGTTTATCCGTCAAATGGCATTATTTGTCTTGCAGGATATATGCGAATTTTGAGTGCAAATTTTGTTAAGGAATATAAACTTAGGATACTTAATATACATCCGTCATTGCTACCATCCTTTAAGGGATTGCATGCTCAAAAGCAAGCTGTAGATTATGGAGTAAAAGTATCAGGATGTACTGTTCATTTTATAGATGACAATGTTGATACTGGGCCGATTATTCTTCAAGAAAGTGTCCCTGTTTATGATAAAGATACAGAAGAAGATCTGTCTAATCGTATATTACAATTAGAACATAAATTGTATCCTCTTGCAATAAGGTTATTTTCTGAAGGGAAATTAAAAGTAGAAGGACGCAAAGTAATTCTTTTAGATAAGTAATTTAATATATCCATATTGTAATAAAATATAGAGATAATATGTCTAATTCTTCTAATATATCTGCAGATGAATTTATAGATAATTATAAGCTTAAGCTTCATTATTTTATTCCTAGTAAAAGACAATTATGGACTATTATTGGAAAGAATAATGAATATTGGTTAGATCCAGAATTAGATTATTGCTCTTGCAAACATTATTATTTTAAAACGCTCTCTGGAAAAGATAAATGTCAACACCTGAAAGTAATAAATGAATTAATAAAACAAAAAAAATATGATAAAATAGAATTCTCAGATGATGAATATACTAATTTTATAATTTTGCTTATAAAAGATATTCTTCCAAAATAAATAATAAATAATATTTAATTGATGAATATAAAAAAATAAATAAATAAATGAATGAATAATTAAAGTTTGAATATCTATAAAATATTTTTTATATTGTAAATATAAAAATTACAATTTAAAAATAATATACAAGTATACCACATTTGTTATTAATTTAATAATTGAAAAAAAATAATATACTTATTGTAGGTTCAGGAGGCAGAGAACATGCATTAGGATGGAAATTATCACAAAGTCAATATGTAGATCAAGTCTATCATTGTCCTGGCAATGGCGGAACTTTTAATAATATTCCATATTCTATAACTGAATTCTCAAAAATAAAATCATTCTCACTCCAAAATAACTGTATGGTGGTAGTCGGACCAGAGGAACCTCTCACCAAGGGAATAGTAAATGAATTATCTGATAGTGTTCATATATTTGGACCTTCCAAAGAAGCTGCTCAACTAGAATCAAGCAAAGCTTTTGCCAAAAAATTCATGAAACAAAATGATATACCAACATCTGATTTTTCTATTTTTTCTGATCCAGAAAAAGCTAAGGATTTTGTGTATCAAAGTAATAAAAAATTAGTTATTAAAGCCGATGGATTAGCTGCTGGAAAAGGAGTAATTGTTTGTGATAGTAAAGAGGATGCTGTTAATGCTATTGATTTAATTATGGTTAATAAAAATTTTGGAGAATCTGGTAACATTATAGTTATTGAAGAAAGGTTATTTGGAGATGAAGTCTCTTTTATAGGAATTTCTGATGGAGAAACAATTATTCCAATGGCCACTAGCCAAGATCATAAAAGAATTTATGATAATGATCAAGGTCCCAATACTGGTGGAATGGGTAGTTTTTCTCCTTCTCAAATTGTCTCAGATGATCAAATTAATGATATAATGAATAAAATAATGAAAAAAACTATTCATTCAATGAAAAATAATAATAGTATATTCAAAGGATTTCTATATGCGGGAATAATGATTGAAAAAGAGACTCAAAAATCATACGTTTTAGAATATAATGTAAGAATGGGCGATCCTGAATGTCAGCCAATTATGATGAGAATGAAATCAGATTTATATGAGTATATTAATTGTTCAATAAGTGGAACTTTAGATACTTTACCTCCTATAAAGTGGTATCAAAATCCTGCAGTATGTGTGGTTATGGCCGAAAAAGGGTATCCATCTTCAAATTATGAAAAAGGAAACATTATCAATGGATTGAATTCTAGCTTTGGGTCGAATGTTATGATTTTTCATGCTGGAACAATGCGTAATAATAATAATAAAAGAAAAAATAGCCAAATTCTTACATCTGGAGGAAGAGTTCTAGGAGTTACAGCTATGGGAATAGATTTTGATAATGCAATAAGTAATGCATATAATGCAGTCAAAAAAATCAGTTGGGGGAAAAATAACCAATATTATCGCAAAGATATTGGCTTAAAGAAAAGATAGAAGAAAAAGAAGAAGGATATGTAAGAAAAAAGTTTTTCAATAACAAGTTCAAATATTGATAATTCTTTTTTCTGTAATTATTATATCAACAGGAATATCATTTTCATTGTTTGGAATTTCATTTATTACCTGTGTTTCATATGCTAATGCTATAATGTATTTTACTTTTCTTAAAGATAAAAATCTATCATAATATCCTTTTCCATAGCCAAGTCGATTTCCCTGCAAATCAAAGGCAATTCCAGGTATTATCAATAGATCCATTTTTTCCATATTGATAGTTGACGTTGAATTTTCAAAAATTCCATATTTACCTTTTGTAAATTTTATTTTTTCAAACGAGTCTTCCATAATTTTAAAAAACTCGATTTTTGTAGAATCAATTACTCTTGGTAGTCCAACCTCTTTCTTTCTCTCTATTGAATGCTTTATTATATCAAAGGTTTTTACTTCTGAGCCGGTTGGATAATATGCTCCTATAGATTTAGAGTTTTTATATTCTTTTGTTGAAATAAATCTGTCACTAATAATTTTGCTATTATTTATTATTTCATATTCTGAAAGAGAATTTCTTTTATACAAAATATTTTTACGAATCTCCGATTTTGATGATGAGGAATAATTTTTTGCCATTATATATTTTAGTTATGGTGATTTTCACTCGAGAAGGAAGCCGCAATTACTGTATTTTTTAACAGCATAGCAATAGTCATAGGTCCTACACCTCCAGGTACAGGAGTAATCCAAGATGCTTTTTTGGAAACATTTTCAAAATCTACATCTCCCTTTATCTTGCCATTTTCTCGAGTAATTCCAATATCAATTACTACAGCACCATCTTTTACCGATTCCTCTCTTAGGATAAATAATTTTCTGTTTCCGACTGCAGTAATAACAATATCAGCATTTTTAACTTTCTCATTAATTTTTTTTGTATGAGAATGACATATCATAACAGTAGCATCTTTATCTAATAAAAGTAATGCAATAGGTTTTCCTACAAGAATACTTCTATTCACAATAACTGCATCTTTTCCTTTTAGTTCAATATTGTAATACTTTAATAATTCCATTACTCCTAATGGTGTACAAGGAATAAACAACGGTCTCTTATTTAATAATAGACCTGCATTGTAATAGGTTAGACCATCTACATCTTTTTGAGGATTAATTGCGTTGATAACATTGAATTGATTTATGTGATCTGGAAGAGGTAACTGCATTAGAATACCATGGACTGATGAATCATCGTTTAACGATTTTATTAATTCAATTAACTTTTTTTCTTCAATTGACGAACTTATTTTATTATCCTTTGTTTCTATTCCTACTTCTGAACATGCTCTATGTTTATTTCTTACATAGATTTTTGAAGCTGGATCGTCTCCTACTAAAATTGTAGATAGACAGGGATAAATACCATTTTTATTTAGAGAATCCACTTTTGTAATTAATTCTTCCTTTATTTTGGAAGATACCTCGAGACCGCTAATTATCAACTTAATCTATAGAAAATACCTTGTTTATAAAATCTCTCCGTATTAGCAACCAAAAATCAGTCTTGCAAAATTTTGATGGTTATTATTACTTCAATTATGATTGCTATAGGAAAGAAAAGTTTTTGATTATTTATAATTAATAACTATATTAAAATTAAAACTTGATAAATAAGTAAAAAAAGAGGAACAAAGAAAGAGAGAAAGAAGATAAATAGATAATATTCTCTAGTTAATGATGTGACTAAAGCTAATCCTATAAATTCTCATGCAGCATTATTATTAGAATATATTAATAAAGATAGCGACCTAAAAAAATTTTTAGTTATTTCTGATCTCCACATAGGATCTGAAACCGAGTTAATAAAAAAAGGTATTAATATTGATACTTCCCAAATTTCTAAAGAAATATTAAAAGAAATTAAAGATTTAAAAAATACATATTCATTTTCTAGCATAATAATTTTAGGTGACCTAAAGAGTTCTATTACACATATTACCAGAAATGAATGGGATACAATTCCGTTTTTTCTAAAACAATTATCTATAGATATGGATGAGGTTTTCTTAATTCCAGGAAACCACGATGCAAATATAAATTTGCTGGTACCTGACCCAATTATAGTTTGCAATACATCTAGCGGATTAGTTATTGAGGATACTTTGTTAATTCATGGACACACAATTCCTAAAAAAACAAAATTCAATATAAAGAAGATAATCATGGGCCATGTTCATCCTGTCTTTATTAATCCAAATAGTGTTGTCCATGGAAAAAGATTATGGATCTATTTAAAGGTAAAAAAAGAGGCAATATTTGGTTTACAAACAACAAACGGTACAAGCCGCAGCAGCAGCGATATAATTGAATTGATAATAGTTCCTACCTTTAACAAATATTTTTATTCTTTACGTTCACTCTCTTATAGGGAATATAAATCCACAATTTCTATTTCACCATTAATTAAACAATTAATAAAAAATGATGGAATACTTTCAGGATTGCTATTTACTTTGGAAGGATCGCTTATAGGGGATATAAAAGAAATAGAAAATTTGTTTTATTAATAAGAGAATTTTCTCTTACTCTCTTTTTCTTTTGATAGCAATCAAAATAAAAAAAAGAAGATGAATATGAGTAAATTAACAATGCTTTATAGATAAATAGATTTTGATGATTTTGTTTGATTATTAGAATGAATAAAAGATAATTTTTTGTAAGAAATTACATCTTATATGTGTTTAGATAATAAGTATATATAGGATAGGTGAATAATTTTGAGAAATCTCCTCATTGAATTTAATTAACTTTCCATTTTGATATACTTTTTAAGAGGATCAATTGTGGGTGCGTTCGTCTTTAGCCATTGAAGAGTTTTTATGAATGATGAAGTGGTTTCAACAGTAGTCATTACCGGAATTCCCATTTCTACAGCTTTTCTTCTAATATAGTATTCATCATTGAGCATGTCCATATATTTTTCTATTGTGGAAGTAGATGGAATATTAATAATAAAATCAATCTTATGTTGATATAAAAGATCAATAATATTGGGTTTTCTATCAGGCTCATTAATTTTATATACTCTTTGAATATCTTTAAATCCATTCATCTCCAAAAAGTCAGCAGTATGTTCTGTTGCCATGATTTTATAATCCATTAATACTAGATTAGAAATAATTGGTAGTAGTTTTTCTTTATTTTTTTGTCCACCTATGGTAATTAAACAATAGCCATTTAATGGTAATGAGTAGCCTGCTGCTATGTACGATTTACTTAAAGAATCATAAAAACTTGTTCCAAAACATGCTACTTCACCAGTTGAATGCATTTCTACTCCAAGGACTATATCTGCACCTTCTAATTGCATAAATGAAAATTGAGGAACTTTGATAGCAAATCCACTTGTTTTTAACCATAAATCTTCATTGATATTTGGTAATGGTTTATTTAACATTGCCCTTGCAGCCAAATCAATAAGATTTACTCCTATATATTTGGAAACAAAAGGCATTGATCTAGATGCCCTAATATTTGCCTCTATTACTAAAACTTCTTCATCTTTAACTAAAAATTGAATATTAAAAGGTCCTATAACATTTAATGCTCTTGCAATTTTATTAGAATAGTCTGTTATTGTATCCATTATATTTCTACTTAATCTCCATGGTGGAATACACATCATGGCATCTCCTGAATGGATCCCTGCATTATCTATATGTTCTATAATTGAGCCAATAATCACTTTGTCTTTAGAACTTACACCATCTACCTCAACTTCTGAAGCATCTTGATAAAATTTACTTATTACTATTGGATGATCTGGACTCATCTCAGTAGCATTTTCTATAAATTTTTCTAATTGCCTTGGATCCCAGACAACTTTCATAGCTGCACCACTTAAAACGTAGGAGGGTCTTACCAATACAGGATAGCCTACTGACTCTGAAAATATCTTTGCTTCATCAAGATTGGTAAATCTTTTCCAACGAGGTTGTTTAATTTTCAAATCATCTAAAAGTTTTCCAAATTTTTCCCTATCTTCTGCTCTATCAACATCAAAGCTAGACGTTCCAATTATTTTTGCACCATTTTTTGCTAAACTTACAGTTAAATTGTTTGCAGTTTGTCCACCAACACTTGTTATTATTCCATCAGAATTTTCTTTTTCATAAATATCCATAACTCGCTCAAAAGTTATCTCTTCAAAGTACAAGCGATCAGAAACGTCAAAGTCAGTTGATACAGTTTCAGGATTACAATTAATGATTGAAACTTCATCTATGCCATTATTTTTCAATCCCAAAACCATATTTACTGTTCCCCAATCAAACTCAACGCTACTTCCAATTCTATAGGGACCAGATCCCAAGACTATTGCATTTTTAGTAGGATTATTACTCTTCTTCTTTCTTATTGTGATATCATTATAATTTCCACCATATGTAAGATAGAGATAATTGGTTTGGGCAGGCCATTCGGCAGCTAGAGTATCGATTTGTTTTATAACAGGTTCGATACCAAATGTTTTGCGAAGATGTCTTAACTGAATCTCGTCTAAATTAAGATAACAAGCTAATTGTTTATCCGAAAACCCTAATTGTTTTGCCGCTCTGATATTACCAGTATCAATTTTAGCAGCTGAAGCTTTAAGTTTGTATTCCATTTCTGTTATATTTTTGATTTTATTTAAAAACCATGGATCTATACTGGATAATTTATTTATTCTTTCTATACTCAAGCCAGAATAAATTGCTCTTACCACATCAAATAAAATATTGTCATTAGGATGTAAAAGTGAATATTCTATATCTTCGATCCTGCCTTGCCTTTTTTCTTCTTCTTCTTTTATTACTTCTTCGTCTTGAAATTCTTTTATTGATTGTTTTGTCGTAGCCAACATATTGTTATTATTGTTATTTTTAGAAGCTACAAGTCCAATATTTCCAGTATCACACATTCTAACTGCTTTTTGAATTGCTTCTTCAAAGGTTCTTCCGATGGCCATTACTTCACCTACAGATTTCATTGTAGTTCCAAGTCTTGTATTCACTTTCTCAAATTTGTTAAAGTCCCATCTAGGCATTTTTACTACAATATAATCTAGTGATGGCTCAAACAATGCTGTAGTTTTTTTGGTAACTTTGTTTATTAATTCATCTAAAGTATATCCTAATCCTAATTTTGCTGCAAAATAAGCTAATGGATAACCTGTTGCTTTGCTAGCTAATGCAGAAGATCTTGATAATCTTGCATTAATTTCTATAGCACAATAGTCTTCAGAAAGAGGATTCATACCAAATTGAATATTACACTCACCTATGATTCCAACCTCTTTAGTCGCTCGCATTGCTGCAGAACGTAACATATGATATTCATAGTTATTAAGTGTCTGAGAAGGAGCTACTACTATATTATCACCAGTATGTACTTTCATAGCAAGTACATTTTCCATATTACAAACTATAATGCTATTTCCTTTGTTATCTCTCATCACTTCATATTCTATTTGTTTCCAATGACCCACATATTTTTCTATTAGAACCTGTTTGCTCATGCTTAAAGAAATACCTCTATGTACTATTTCAGAGAGCTCATATTCATTATGAGCTACTCCTCCTCCTTTTCCCCCTAATGTGAAAGCAACCCTGACAATGACAGGATATCCAAGTTGTTTTGCAATTTTTATTGCATCTTGGCTAGAATATACAGCCGAGCTTGGTAATATAGGAACACCACTTTTCTGCATTGCTTCTTTAAAGAGTTGTCTATCTTCAGTTCTTTCTATACCATTAATTGGAGTACCAAGGATATTAATACCGTATTTATCTAATATACTATCTTTGGATAATGCTGTTCCACAATTTAGTGCTGTTTGTCCCCCAAACGATAACATTATAGAATCAGGTCTTTCAATTTCTAATACCTTAGAAACAAATTCTTTAGTAATAGGTAATAGATACACCTTATCAGAGAATCTAGTATCAGTTTGAATCGTAGCAATATTGGGGTTTATTAAAACTGTCTTTATATTATCTTCTTTAAGTGCTTTGAGACATTGAGAACCAGAGTAATCAAATTAGCGGTTAGAATAATTCTTATTATTTTTTATTATATATATTATTCTAACTTTCGCCTGCTTCTCCGATTTTAATTGCCCCACTGCCTAATACCACAACCTTTTTTATATTTTGGTTTTTTGGAATCTTTTTATCACCTCTCCATCTAACTCTCCTTGTTAATCTGTATTTAACCTAATTTATTAATTGAAAGATAATTTTTATCTCTTATTTAAATTAATAATTTCTTTAAATTTCTCAAAAACATAACTACAATCAGTGGGACCAGGAGAAGCTTCTGGATGAAATTGAACAGCTATAATAGGTTTGTTTTTATGTATTATTCCTTCTATTGTTTCATCATCAGAATTGTAAAACCATGGCCTAAAATCTGTTGTCTGTAGACTTGAGGGCTCAATTCCGTAACCATGGTTCTGACTTGTAATATAGGATAGATTATTTTCCTTATTGATACAGGATTTATTCTGTCCTCTATGTCCATATTTTAGTTTATATGTATCGGCACCCGCTGACAATGCTAATATTTGATTTCCTAAGCAGATACCAAGAGTTGGGACTGATGTCTCTATAAGCTTTTTTGCTGTATTGATTGTAGGTTTGCACATTTTTGGATCTCCTGGTCCATTACTTATTACAACACCCTCAGGATTATAAGATAAAATTTTTTCAAAAGTAGAATCCCATGGTAATTGAACAACTTTGAATCCTATTCTTAATAAATGTCTAATTATACTATACTTTGTTCCAGTATCTAATAAGACTATAACTTTCTCATTGTTTTCTCCATAAATTTTTACATTATTAGAACTAACTAATGACATGAAATTTTTTTTATTATAGTCTTCAGAATTAATTATTTTTTTAAAATCTATTTTAGTATCTATTGGTTTATCCGATACTGCTAAAACTCCCATCATAACTCCTTTTTGGCGAATTATCTTTGTTAATTCCCTTGTATCAATTCCATGTATGCCAGGTATTCTTTCTTGATGTAACCATTCATCTAATGTTTTTACACATGCCCAATGACTTGCAATATCAGATAGAGAATGAATAATTAATCCTTTAGGTTGAATATTATCAGATTCAAAATATTTTGGTATTCCAAATTCGTCATGAATGTTTTTATCAGGAACTCCATAATTTCCAACTAATGGATAAGTAATACATAAAATTTGTCCGCTGTAGGATGGATCTGTTAAACTTTCAGTGTAACCGACCATACCAGTATTGAAAACAATCTCCCCTGCGGTTTGAATATTTGGATAACCAAACCCAATACCTGAAAAAGACTTGCCATTTTCCAGTACTAATTTTGCATTATAACCTGTGTATTTTTGATATAATATTGGAATTTTTTATCAGCACTATTAAAATAAAAAGAAAATTTAAGTTTTGCTAAAAATTGACTTTGATTCTTACTAATTTTATTCTTCTTCATCTTCATCTTCATCTTCATCTTCATCTTCAT
>DATFBJ010000048.1:0-3742 GCA_035253885.1 Nitrososphaeraceae archaeon | reverse complement strand
CTCTGACGAATAATGAGTTTTTCTCCAATTTCCTAATTCTTCTTCTCTTACTGTGATACTACTACTATCCAATTTTAAACCCTAAATAATATAGTAAGAGATATACTAGACTAATTTATCCATACCGTTTTAAGTTATCTGTAGATTTGTAGAAAATTAATTTCATATATTTTATGTCTATTGTAGTTATGAACCTAAATATCGATTTTTAAGTATATACCGATCTATATAAGTTAAAACTTATAAAAATCGAATTTTAGTATATTTATGCTAAGATTCTATATATATTTAAATATCTATTTTTAACATGTTTACTGACCATATATTATAACATTACAATTTACATTATAAATTAAATTAGTCAGATTTCAACCTAATTATTGCAAAATTAATACCTTTATCAAATGATTAAATTCTGAAATAAAATAGCAGATTATCTATTTCTATATAATAAATTATTAATTTTTTTATATATTAGCATTTATAAACATTAATCAATCGTATCGTATCGTTATAAATGATGAAAAATTTTGTAATATGCGGGATTTTATCTATTATTTTATTTTATAGTATTTCATTATATGGAAATATTTTTGGTGAAACTAATAATATTGATTATCAATTTCTATATAAATTTGGAGGCAAAGGAAGTGAAGATGGACAATTGATATCTCCTCATAGTATTGACATAGATAAAGATGGATATGTATATGTAACAGATACTGGTAATGACAGGATTCAAAAATATAGTCCTGATGGTAAATTTATTTTAAAATGGGGAAAAGAAGGAGTTGGAGATGGAGAATTTGACAAATTACATGATATATACGTAGATCCATCTGGTCAATATGTTTATACACTTGAACTCAAAAATCATAGAGTACAGAAATTTACTCCTGATGGTAAATTTATTTTAAAATGGGGATTTGAGAATACTGGTGGTCAAGGGGCTGAAAGAACTCCACATCAATTAACTGTTGATTACAATGGCTATGTCTATTTAACTGATAAAAATGCACATCAAATTTTAAAATTTGATGAAAATGGTAAATTTATACAATCTTATGGGTCTAAGGGTTCAACAGAAGGAAAATTTCTTGAACCACATGGAATAGTTTTTGATTCTAATAATATAATGTATGTAACCGACATGAAGAACTCAAGGGTTCAAGTTTTTGACAAAGACTTTAATTTTATAAGACAATGGGGATCATTTGGAAATGGGTCTGGACAATTTTCCGGTACTATCCCTGGGATAGACTACTATGAAAAAGAAGATCTAGTTTTTGTAGCTGATAAAAGATCAACTAATTTTCAAGTATTTGATGAAAATGGAAAATTCATAAGCAAATTCGGATCTAAAGGAAAACAAGATGGACAGTTTAATAGGCCTGAAGACATTGCAATAGATCCGGAAGGAAAAGTGTTTGTAGCTGATACAGGTAATTCAAGGATACAGGTATTTGGTACTAAATAATTATTAAATAATATAAAAAAAATAAATAAGAATAATAATTTAATTTAATTTAATTTGTTATTAATTTATATGAACTGATTGATTATACTTCTATATTATAATAGTAAATAAAGGTATGTTAGAATCAACAGCTATTTCTCAATTAAAATTTCCTTTTTCCCTCAAGGAAGATCAAATCGATGCAGTAAATGCATGGATTGATAATGACTTTAGGGGTACAGTACTATATAGTACTGGGACTGGTAAGACTGAAATAGCTCTTGAATGTGCAAAAAGATTTGCATTTTTATCTTCTTCTTCTCCTCCTCCTTCTTCTCCTCTTCCTCTTTTTCTGAATATCCTATTAATCGTACCTAGAATCATTTTAATCGAACAGAATATCAAACGCCTTGTATCATATGGTATATCAAAGGAAAAAATAGGAGCATATTTTGGTGAAAGAAAAGAGATAAGAGAGATAACCATATGTACTTATCAAAGCGTAATTAGAAATTTAGATATTATTCGAAGATCTAATATGGTGATTTTTGATGAAGTACATTTGATAAGAGATACAGCAAAAATATTTAGCAAAATATTCGATGTAGTTATAGAGGATCATAAAAAAGCTATTCTTGGTCTTACTGCAACCCTTGATGAAACAGATCTTTCTAAATATAATACAATTCTTACATTATTGCCCCCAGTCAAAAGATATCCTATAAGAAAGGCTGTTAATGATAAAAGACTTGCCAAGCCAATAGTTATTCCTTTAAAGGTCAGTCTCACAGAAAAAGAACAAAACGACTATGATACATATACTTCTAAAATAAAGAAAATATCAAACCGTTTTAAAAGGTATGATGCTGAGTCAATGACAGTATTGTTAAGAAAAGGAGGTTTTGTTAGTGGAATGGCAAAAGCATGGTTCTCAAATATAAGAAAAAGGAAATTATTGTTAAGTTGTGCAGAAAATAAATTATTGTCAGCAGTAAATCTGATAACCAAAAAATTTCCAAATGAAAAAATCATGATATTTAGTGAAACTATTGATTCTATTACTAAACTTAGAGATATGTTAGAATTACAAGGTACAAAAGCAATGATAATTGATAGTAACTTAAGTTCTAGAAAGAGACAGGAAATCTTGAATCAATGGGGAATAGAATTTTTTCCACTCTTATCAGTACATACCTTGGAAATAGGATTTGATATACCACAGGTTAGAATAGAAATTATTTTAGCTACAACCTCAAATATGAATCAGGTCATACAGAGAATAGGAAGAGTCATACGAAAGCATGAAGGTAAAGATTTGGCATTAATATATGTAATATATGTATCAGACACTAAAGATGATAATATACATGATATAGTAAAGAAGGCTATAGCAACAGACCTTCGAAAACATAAAAAAGAAGAACAAGAACAAGAACAAGAATATAAAAATAATAAAAATAATAATATAGAAATAAATGAAAAAGATATTCTTAATAACAATAACAAAAATTCAAAAAGAATAAAAAAAGAAGTAGAAGGGAAAAGACTTGAAAAGGCATACAACATAATAGAATCTACTTTATATGAACCTATGATAGTTGAATTAAAAGAAGAACAACAAAAACATAATAATGAAAATGAACAAAATTACAATCAAAATCAAAGAGAAAAGAGAAGATTGTTTAGGGTTAGAAGCAGTAGTAAGGAAAAAAACAAGTACTATGATGTTGATATAGAAAATGGTACCTGTACATGTCCTGACTTTACATTTAAACTAAATAAATGTAAACATATTGTTGCAACAGAATTATTCTTGTTTTAAAATAGTAGTAAGAAGAGTAATAGATGTAGAAATATCAACTACAACAAAATAATTTTTATTATTATAAGACTTTGTTCTGACAATTAAAAAACATCTGATGTTTACCAAATTTGAGCAATGGAACTCATATAATTGATATTCAAATTTTTCATACTGATTCTGATAGAAAATTGCATTTCTTGACAGCTTTATATGTCTATATGAATACAAGGATTGGCTAATGGAACAAAATCTGAAATCATTTAGAAATAGAAATAAAAAAGTAATAATCCTATGTAAAATAGAATTTTTGTAATTGTCTAACATTTATTATATTTATATAATAACAGAAGATTATATCTGTGAATTAAAATATTATATTCAAAATATGAGAATTTAAAAGATAATGATTAAATGATATGTCTTCTTATTTTCCATAAAATAAATTAAATTCCTATTTTAGTACTACTATCGGTATTAATTTT
>DATFBJ010000047.1:0-4221 GCA_035253885.1 Nitrososphaeraceae archaeon | reverse complement strand
TTTATTAAAATGTTATCATATGATTCTTTATAAGAAATCTTTTAAAAATTTTTAAAACATCAACAAAATCTTTATAAATTTCAAAATATTTATATATATTTGAATTTTGATAAGTTATTACAATTTCAAATAGAGCAATATATGTATATATTATAAATGTCATCATTAGTCTAAAACTATAGTTGTTAAGATTATAAAGCTCTAAGTTTAATAGGTATTTTAGCATTTTATTTATATTGTTAAATGAATTAGAAAATAAAAGTGAAACTAATAATAATATATCCTTAGATTTTGATATTCAAAGATATCTTGATGTCGATATACTAGATTCTAATTTATATGAACAGGAATTTGGTATTAAAGACGCTATACCTATTTCATTGAACTTGGAAAGTTTTATTTTTATTAAAACAAGTTGTATACATGGTATTCTTCACAATTTTAAACTACCCATAAAGAATGAAATTAAATGGAAAATACAAGGTGGTATAACTAATGGTGCTTTCAAAATAGGAAATGGAATGGATGCAGAATATTTTTCTCAAGACTCTGGTGATTCTGTAATTTTTTATCCACAATTACAAAATAATAATAATAATAATAAGAATCTAAACTACAAAAAAGTTTGTATTGAATTAATAGTCAAGCAACTAGGCTCAAGCATCTTTAAAGAACAAGAATATCACTTCTTTGTTAATGTAAATATTTTGATTTCAAGAAAATTTGCAAAACGAACTTCTTTTAGAATAAAGATGTTTGTAATTAGGCCAGAAGGACAAGATAATGATAACGATAATAATTATGATGATGATAATAATGATAATGATAATAAAATAGACAATTATATTTCCAAGTCTAATGTTATCAATTCTAATGATTTAAAGTCTACTTTTTCTACTACTACTACTACTATTAATAAGATAGAAAAAAAAGAAGAAAAAGAAAGAGAAGGAAAAAATTATCAAATATCATTTAAATCAATTAACAACAGTTGCAAAATTTGTAATTTATCAATTATTATTAAAACTAAAAAAACTAGTAGTACTAATAATAATCATCATCATCATTCTTTTTCTATAAAAGCATTAAAAAGCTATTTGATAACAACTGATATTATCAAGATTTCTGCAGAAGAGAGCAATAATACCAAAAATAGCATTAATAATAATAGTTCTATAATAATAACTGGATCAAACTACAAAAAATATTTTATAAATCATATCCAAATTCAACCACGAATATTTTGGAAATCTAATATAGGAAAACTTGTTTATGGTAATTTAGGTCAATCCTCCATCTATTATACTCCTGGTGAATCTGACTTATCAAAATCTCCTATAACAATAAATTTGTATTTTCAATATGATCATAATCTAGAAGATTTACAACAAGCAATTCTTTCTGATAGTAAAAAGCTTTGGATATTAAGACAACCACCTGTAATGGGAGGATAAAACGATTGATTAAAATAATAATAATGAAAGAAATTTCAATATTGTCAATTATAATAAATAAAATAACTTTTTTTGATAAAAAATTAAAAAAATTTGATTGTTTATTTTTATTATCGATATTATAGTATGTGATTTTATATTCTTGTTTTATTATTATTAGTAGAAACATGGTCCAACAACAGGAATGTATTTTTTGTAAAATTGCACTAAAAAAAATAAAAACAAATATAATTATTGAAAATGACAATGCAATGGCTTTTCTAGATGCATATCCATTGTCCCAGGGGCATACTCTTGTAATACCCAAAGCTCATTATTCTAAAATTCAAGAGCTAGATGAAAATTCATCTCAATCACTATTCAATCTGTTATGGAAAATAACCAATCCAATTGAGAAAGCCGTAAATGTTAACAGTTCAACTATAGCAATTCATAATGGAAAAGAAGCAGGACAAGAAATACCACATGTCCATATTCATGTTATTCCAAGGAAAAGAGGAGATGGTGCAGGACCAGTACATTCAATGTTTAGGAATAGACCTGATGTTAGAAGTTTTGACATGTCCTCACTAGTTGAAATAATAAAAAGAAATCTTTAAGAATTTCTTTTCTGTCTGATAATTTTATAGTTGTATTTAAAAAATATATAATATATTAATATTGTATCAAAGGAGCAACATTTTCTTTGTTTTATTATCTTTTAATTTGGAAGAGAATATTATACAAATATTAAATAAAATGATTAGTTTATAATAAAGCAATTGTACATTTTTATTTTTATAGAGGTAATAATCAATCTTATTATTGGATAATAATAAAAATAATAAATCACATGTATTTCAAAATATTAAAGAAAAAATAATAGATTTAGATAAATTTGTTTTTTTAACAGGAGCCGGAATATCCAAAGAAAGTGGAATACCTACCTTTCGGGGCACAGAAGGATTATGGAGAAAATATGATCCTATGAAACTTGCTTCTATATCAGGATTTTATAAAGATCCAAAATTAGTTTGGGAGTTTTATAAATATAGACAAGAATTATTATATAATTGTAGTCCAAATCTAGGCCATGTATCTATTGCAAATTTTGAAAAAATAAAAGAATCATCTTATATATTAACACAAAATATTGATGGATTGCATGAAAAAGCAGGCAGTAAAAATATTACTGAATTACATGGGAACATATTAAAAGTTGAATGTACAAAATGTAAATTTAAAGATAAAATTATAAAACAAAAAATAGAAGAACCTCTTCCACCAATTTGCAAGATATGTAAAAGTATTTTAAGACCATCTGTTGTTTTATTTGGAGAACCTCTCAATCAAGAAGTGTGGGAAAAAGCTGAACAACTATCTAATAATTGTGATGTAATGTTTATAGTAGGAACATCATTGAATGTAGGACCAGTTAATCAATTACCCCTTTATGCTAAAAGAAATGGAGCTATTTTGATTGAAGTTAATCCTGAATCAACTATATTTACCCAAATCATGGATTATTCTGTGCAAGGTAGTGCAACAGAAATGTTACCACAATTATTGAAAGTTGCACAAAAATAAAGCAATTAGTATAAAAAATTTAACATACAGATGTTCTTATTTAATCAATTTCAATTTTTGAAATTTATAAATTTATATATATCATTTTATTAAAAAGTTAGCAATTCTTTATTTATATATATTTTTATTAAAACTATATTGATTAATGGCAAAAAATCAACTAATTGATGAAATTATAATATCAAATAATAAAAAAGTTATTCGTTTAATAAAAGGAGATATAACTGAACAAAATGTTGATGTTATAGTTAATCCTGCAAACTCTTTTTTAAAACATGGTGGAGGTGTTGCAGGTGCTATTGTTAGAAAAGGAGGAAATATAATTCAAATAGAAAGCGATATAATAGGTTTTGTTCCTGTTGGTTCATCAGTACTTACAACATCTGGGAAATTGCCATGTGGTGCAATTATACACACTGTTGGACCAAAGATGGGTGAAGGTAACGAAGATTTCAAACTTTCAAAATCAATTCATAGCTCTCTTTCTCTAGCTTCCCAGAAGGGTTATGCAAGTATTTCAATTCCTGCAATAAGTTCAGGAATATTTGGTTTTCCCAAAGATAGATGTGCTGATATTCTTTTAGATGAGTCAATCAAGTTTTTGACAAATACAAATAATAGTAATACAACTCTTCACCGAGTTGAATTTTGTATAATAGATGATGAAACACTTTTTCATTTTAAAATGAAATTTAAAAAACTAAAGCAAGAAAAATTTCTAAAATAATATATTCAACAAATGGTAACTACATATATTTTTTTATTTTTTTGCCTACTCAATAAAGCATTCATTATTATTATGTTTGAACTTTTGGACGTATAAAGGGGATGATGTCTCCAATAGAGTTTTCACTTCAAGTTATACTAATCTCTACTTCTGGAGTCTTGTCTCCTGGACCTCTTTTTTTTATTAACCTTCTATATGGAAGTAGATATGGATCTTTTGTAGGATTAAAAATAGCATCAGGACATGCGATAGTAGAATTTCCTTTAATCATAGTGTTGTCATATAGTTTGTATACATTTTCATCTCTTAATGTCTCAGATACAATCTTCAAGGCTATAGGAATGATAGGAGGAATCTTTATCTTGATTTTTTCAATTTTACAAATAAATGCGATTCTAAGAGACAAAAAATCATCTAATAACAAGTCTACGGGAATTACTAATACAAAGTTCAATATTAGAAATCCAATATTGG
>DATFBJ010000046.1:0-3334 GCA_035253885.1 Nitrososphaeraceae archaeon | reverse complement strand
TAGAAGAGAATATTTTAGCTTTTATTTAGTATTTACATTGGTTTTATTTTCCTTATTAATTTGCAGAATTCTAAATACTTCATATATAACTAATCTTAAAGATGAAATTCCTGTTCGAAATGGATAAGCACCATTTCCTTTATTTGTAATAGGATTTACCCATTCATATAAAAGACTTTCATGTGATAATTTATCTAAAAATAAAGTTGAAATAAGAAAGTCACATTCATCAAATCTTCCAAACCTTAATCTTGTCATAAGCTCGATTCCTGTTATCCATGGCCAAAAAGTATAATTATGATAATAATTTGGCTTTAAGGGCCAAGGACCCGTTTTTTGAAGTGGTTTTTCAATTATAGTTGGAAATTTATGTTTCCATAATACTTCCTTTAAGGTATCTAACATCTTATTATATCTCTCAAAACTACTTTTATTATGAGAAATTGAAGAACAACAATTGAAATCTTCACTATCTTTATTAATTTCACAATTATATAAATTAGAAAAATTATCATTGATCATTACAAATAGATAAAGTAGAGAATCTTGTGTCAAAATTTTTTCACAATTTGTATTTGCATATGAACCTATGTTATTATCAATAAAACAATTTTTTTGTTTTGACCACATATGATTTTCTATTGCATTAATTACATTATTTGCTAATGTATCTATACATAAAGGAGTGTCATCAATTCTTAAATTTTTTAGTAATATATTCAAATTTTTTAATGCAAGTAGCCAGCATGCTTGACTATAAATAATTTTTCCCTTTCTTAGGGCAGTATCCATCCAATCTTCATTTGATTCTTGTTCAAGGAGACTATCAGAATCTATATCTCTATTATACAAATATTGAACCGCATCAAGCATTTTAGGAATAAAGAATGAAACTAATTTAGAGAATTCTAATTTTAAATCAAGATTTTTCTTTATTGAGAAACATAAAGGATAAAGGCTATATTTTTTATCTAAATTAATATATTCATAAATTCTTGTTAATATCCAAGATGTTAAATATATCATCAAAGCCGTTGAATCAATATCTGGATTACTGGCATAAATTTCTAAGAAATTCTCATATATTGTCGTAGGTAATGCTCCTTTAAATTTATTAATTAAATTAGTATTGCACTTCCTAGGAGTAAATTTTGTTATTGGGGATCCTCTTCCAAATATTATTTTTTTAGCTAGAGTATCTTTTATTTGATTAGACCAAATATGAACAAGGTCATCAATCACATCAAAAGTATAACCTGAAATGAATTGATCCTTCAGTATATAGGCTGCATCGCGCATCCAAATGGCTTTATAATAACCTCCAGGCTGAGGTCCTTTCATAGCATATTGAGAAGTCTTACTCATAAAATCATTCAAAATATCTATATGTTTCTGTAATAACAACGAATTCATTGTAAAGTAGCAGAATCAGATGTTGTTAGATTTATAATTTTTTATGGTTGAAAATTATATATAAATTAAAAAAAGATTAATTAGATTATGTTTGATTCTTTATTCTTTTTTATTGGTTGAGAGGATATGGCTATCTCCTTTTCTACTAAATCTTCAATTAGTATTTTTAAATTATTCTTAAAATTATTGATTGAAAAAAGGTCAGTAATTTTACTTATTTTTAATCTATCATGATATGAGATATTCATTGCATTGATTATTATTTTTACTGCTTCTTCTTCAGTTTTATAATGGAATTGTTTTGGAACAAATTCAGTATTGCCACCTTTGAACGGAACAACTGGAACTAATCCAGCACTCATGCCTTCTGCTATAGATATTCCAAATGGTTCCTCAAGTGTAGGATGTAATAAAATCTTTGAAGTTGCCATCAGTTGTAATAAATTATTTAGTGGAACATTCAAATATAATTTGACATGATCATTTAATTTGGAGAGACTAATTAAAGATTGTAAATACCTATAATAATCATAGTTATCTTTAACGATATTCCCAATAACAATCATTTTATAATTTTTATAAACTCGGTGTAAAATTTTAGCTATTTGTATGGCTGATTCTATTTTCTTATCAGGACTATATCTCGACAGAACAATTATTATATTTTCTCTTATTTGATTAGTTAAAGCAAATTTTTGAAAAATATTGACATCTACTGGTGGACTTAAGACTGATAAAACTACCTTTCCATAATAATTTTCTATTGCTTGTTTACTAAACTCAGAATTTGTTATGATTATAGTATTTTTCATCATAAGATGATATGTTTTTAACACATTAGAAAGTAACTTTTTTTCTCTAAAATAATAATTAAGTCCATAACCAAATTTACTATTTTCTAAAAATTTTAATAAAAATTTTTTATATGTACCATTATTAATTAACTTTGGTGTTAAAGGATAATGGCAATAAGTAATTATTCTTCCTTCTAACTTTCTATGGTTATTGGGATTGTAATATGGCAATATATCTCCATGAGCATTAATTATTAAACTGTATTGTTTTTCTTCTGATGTTACTTCTTGCCAATCTTTATTTGTATATTCAGATAAACCAAAGATATTTGAAAGATCCATTTTTTTTATCTTATCTATTTTTAATGAAAAATTTCCATACCATTTCTTTATCCTATTCCAATCGGGAACAGTTATAGTTTCTAAATCAATATTAAAACCCATTTCATTTAATGCCTCCATCATGGTTATGGTTAGGCGTTCACTTCCGCCACCGGCATTTAGGTCTTCATGTATAATTTTAACATATTTTCTCATATTATTACTAATACAAAAAGATATATTAACTACAACCATTAAATACTAAATTATTATCAAATAATGGTATATGCCTTTTCTCTATGTTACTTTTCATAGTCAATAATGCTCAATTGTCAATGAAACAAATTTTTGTTATTGTAATTAAATAAATTGGCAATAATTAAGAATATACTATATTAATCATAATTTTTTATCTATAATATTTATTTCCTGTATTAGTTATAACAATAGCTTTGTTAATTAACAATCTTCTACAAACGAGAGACAATTTATAAAAATCCTTTGATTGTCTTGAAATCAAAATATATTGCACGGTTTCAATTACAAATAGATGTATCCCTGCGGTTCTCTATTGTAATAGTTTTATAGTTTAAGAGACTTATGTTAACATGAAAAATAGAAGCAGAATAAGCTATACTTTTTTGCTATTAGTCATTGGAACAGTATCCACTATTTTATCAAATCCCATATTAGCCCAAACATCTGGAACAGCAGGTGGACAACAACCACAACCAAGCGAACAAGGACAACAACAACAGGGAGGTAACCAATCAAAAGGTCCTCTTGGTGAAGTTGGTGAAGCAATA
>DATFBJ010000045.1:0-5756 GCA_035253885.1 Nitrososphaeraceae archaeon | reverse complement strand
GCATGAACTAAATCTCTGAATCTAATTCCAGATAGATATATAACTCAGTATTTTTAATCTTTAGAGATTAATATATCTTACATATTCTGAGACTTTAACTAAGAAAATACAAATACAAAGAATAGATGATAATACATATGAAAAATTCTTTATTTCAGCTAGATTAACAAGTATTTATTAAATAGAATATTCATAGTTAAATCTATTTTGTTAATTTAGCAAGACCCTTATGCTACAAAACTTTTATCTGGAAATGTAGAGAATCATATTTAATCATTGTAAACTGAGAGTAATTCTATAACTATTTTGTCATAGTAATAATTATTTACTGTATACTATATAACCTATATAAATATTAATAATTATAATAGAATAGAATGGTATCGTTAGAAACTGGAATTGCATTAATAATAATTGGAATAATTTTGATATTTTTAAACCGAGTTCTTCCATCTCTTCCTGCACGATTAATGTATATCATAGGCTCCATTGTTTTAGTGATAGGTATAATTTTGATAATATTATATTTAGTTGGAATGGTGGTATAAATATAATTAATAGAAAAATAATTTCAATTTTATATACTTTTAGTTACCAATATCTATTAACATAAACAAAGAAAATATATTAATATATTGATTATAAAGAATTAATAATAATCTGAAAGATAATTCAAGTCATGGTTCTAAAGTTATTTATTTTTTCTAATGTTTGAATTCTGAGTAAATTTTTTAACAATAACTCTTTATACAGGATAATGCTTATTTAATAATCTATAACTTTTCATTTATATTTTGTTTACATATCTGCTTTAATATTTAGATAAATGAATTTGTTTATATATTCTCAATAGTTTTAATTAAATAATAAACTTTTTGTTAATGCAATTAAAAATAAATAGATTCAAAAACTAATTTACATTTATTTTATAAGTTACAAACCTATGAATTTATTTCTTCCACGTTCAGTTAAACGAATTCTTCCTTCTTCGATTTTTCCCATAAATTCTATATCAGATTCTTGTTTATTAGAAAGTTCTTTTATCTCATTTTCAATATTTGAATAATCATATGAATATAATGCTGCTTGCCAAATTTCTTTAATTGTGAAAATATTAGTTGTATTATTCATAATGGCATCTTTATCTTTAAAATACAATTCTCTCATAAAACTATCTAGAATAGTTTTTCTTTCATCGTCTGAATAAATAGTATTCAATTTAATAAAATGAATATAAAATACTAAATTAACTTTTGCATATTGATAATTTTTATAATTTTTTACAAATATTGATATATAGATGATTTCTTTAAAAATGATTAATTACTGATTAATTACCATAATTTAATATACATGTTCTTATTAATAAATTATATTAGCATCTCTTTAGTATGATAACTTTCTTTCACAATTTATAATCCAAATTTTATTATTATTTAAAAAAGTAACATAACTTTCTTTCACAATTTTTCTCATCTATGAATGAATATTTCATTTTCAATATTTTGAATCCATTTTATCATAAGACAATACATTTTTAAATTACTTTTATTTCATATAATGCAAGGAAGGATTAGATTTAGGTAAAAGAAAAGTTTTGAATGAGGCTGAACTAAAAGAGCTTGTTATGCCTCAGGAAGGAGAAATGTTTGGTAGAGTTATAAAGCTAGTAGGAGGCGATAATGTTATTGTAAAATGTACTGATGGTAAAGTACGTACTTGTCGTATTAGAGGTAAAATCAAAAGACGAATGTGGATAAGAGAAAATGATCTAGTGCTACTTGCACCTTGGGATTTTCAATCTGACAAAGCAGATATAGTTTGGAGATATATAGCGGCTCATGCTGATAAATTAGAACAAGAAGGTCATTTACAAGGTTTAAATAAATAATAAATTTTAAGGTAGTTTAATTTTTACTATTATACTTTGTATAATGCGGTATAATAAATAAAAAATAAAAAATTTGTATTGAAAATAAGTTTTTGTCATATTCTTACATAGATATTATTTCTTTTTAAAAATTGTTTTACATTTTTGATAGTTGATTTCTGATAATGAAATATAGATGCTGCTAAAGCCGCATCTACATTTGTTTTTTGAAAGACTTCTACCATATGTATTGGTTTCCCACATCCTCCAGAGGCTATGACTGGTATACTTACCCCTCTACAAATAGCTTTGTTTAATTCTAAGTCATATCCTTCTTCTGTTCCATCTGCATCAATACTTGTTAAAAGGATTTCACCTGCTCCAAGTTCCTCTACCTTTTTGGCCCATTCTATTGCATCTATACCTGTTCTTTCTTTTCCTCCATATATCATAACTTCAAACCAATAAGGATTATCTTGTTTTCTTTTATACTCTTTGTTATCTTTAAAAATTTTTCTAGCATTATCATGAGAATAATTTTTTTTAACATCTATTGCTACCACTATACATTGTTTTCCAAAAATAGACATTAATTCTGTAATTAATTTTGGATTTTTTACAGCAGATGTATTAATTGAAACTTTATCAGCTCCACTTAGCAAAATATCTCTAGCATCTTCTAATTTTTTGATACCTCCACCTACAGTAAAAGGTATATCTATAACCTTAGCAACATTGCGTACTACATTTTTAATAATATCTCGTTTTTGCTCTGAAGCAGTTATATCAAGAAAAACAAGTTCATCTGCTCCTTGGTGGCTGTATTTTTTTGCAAATTCAACTGGCTCCCCTGCATCTTTTACTTCTTTAAAATTAACACCTTTGACTACTCTACCATTGTTAACATCAAGACATGGGATGATTCTTTTTGCTAAGGTCATTTTTAAATTATTGCTATTGCCTTTTTTACATCTATTTTACCATCATAGATAGACTTACCTAATATGACAGCAGAACAACCAATGTTTTTGATTCTAATTATATCTTCAATACTAGATATTCCACCGCTTGCAATTATTTTTGCTCCATTTACATTTGAAGCATAGGAAAGCGTATTTAAATCTGGACCATTCAAAGTTCCATCTCTATCAACTGTTGTGAGTAAAAATTCTTTAACTCCTTTGGCCATAAAAAACTTTATAGCTTCAATTATCCTAAATCCAGATGGTTGCCTCCACCCATCAATCATGACAATACCTTTATTCTGATCTATTGAAATTACTATTTTTTCCATTCTATCCTTTGATAATTGTTGTAATACTTGTGGATGTTTATATGCTAATGTTCCAATAACAATTTTTTCTGCTTTTTTTTCAAACATTTTTTTAATGGCATCAATAGATCTTATTCCTCCAGCTACCTGCACTGGAATTTTTATTGTATCTATTATTTTTAAAATAATTTCTGTATTATTTTTATTATTATTCCATCCAGTAGTCAAGGTAGCATCAAGATCTACCACATGAATTATTTCTGCACCCTGAGCTTCCAATTTTTTCGCAATTTCTATAGGATTATCACTATAAACAATTTTATTTTGAAGTTTTCCTTTAACTAATCTTACTACCTGTCCTTCCAGTATATCAATTGCAGGTATTATATTCAATATTTATCACCACATACTCTCAAGAAATTCTTTATTATTTTTGCTCCATTTATACCTGATTTTTCAGGATGAAATTGTGTTCCAAAAAGATTGTTTTTCTCTATAACTACTGGTATATTTCCTCCATATTGGGAACTAGCAACTATTACTTTTTTATCTTTTAGAACAATACGATATGAATGAACAAAATAGACCCAACATCCATTTTTTAATCCATGTAGAATTTTAGACTTTTTATCTGCAATTTCTATATTATTCCATCCCATATGAGGTATTTTTACCTTTTTTCTTGGAAGCATAATTACTTTTCCATTTAAAATTTTTAAACCTTCTAACTTTCCCTCTTCGCTATTATTAAATAACATTTCCATTCCTAAACAAATACCAAATATAGGAAAATTTTTTTCAACTAAATTATCAAAATCATTTCTATACGGTTCTATCGATTGAATAGCCGGATCAAAGTTACCTACTCCAGGAAGAATTAATCCATCGTATCTATTAATATTTTGTAAAGATTTAATTATTGAAACTTTTTCTGCTCCATTTTTTTCCAACGAACATTTTAAACTATAAAGATTACCTGCACCATAATCAAAAATTGCAATATTATTCAATATTACATTACCCCCTTTGTACTTGGAATATCATTTCTTTGATAATCTATACTTGAAGCCATCCTAAATGATATTGCAAATGATTTTACAGCTGCCTCTATTTTATGATGGTCATTCTCTCCATATTGTATATTAATATGAGTACATGCATTAAGATGTTGTAATAGGCTTTCTATAAAATGTTCCAAATCCTCTCTTGCAACTCCTTCTATTTCCTCTCTTGTTAATTCTAAATTTACTTTATGAAATTGTCTTTTGATTAGATCAATTGTTGAGATTGCCATTACTTCATCCATTGGAATTATTGCATATCCATATCTTCTAATTTGTGTTCGATTTGATAGTGCTTCATTTAGTGTCTGAGAGAGAGTTATAGCAACATCTTCAATTAAATGATGAGCGATGTTGTCATTTGATTTTGCCTCTAAATAAATATCTACCATACTATGCTTTCCAAAAGCTGAAATTAAGTGATCTATAAATGGGATTCCAGTTTTAATTTCAACATTCCCAGAACCATCAATATTAACGCTCACTCTTACATCAGTCTCTTTTGTAAATCTTTCTTTGATTGATATTCTTTTTTGAGATTTATCCAAGTTAATAGGTTCTGAATTCAATTAACAATAGCCCTATGATACTTATTTAATACATGTGGTAAATTATTTATACTTTTAATTATTATATCCGCTTTTTTCTCCATAAAATTACTGAGTAACTCATGTGGATTATTACTACAGCCATATACCCCACAAAAAACAATATTAGTTTTTGTTTTGTTTAAGTTTTTTTGATTTAATTCTTCTTCTGCTCTTCTCACCATTATTAAATCTTCAACAGAATCTCCACAATAGAGAATATCATTTCTTGTATTAATTTTGTTTATTACTTTTTTTAATCCATATGGATTTGGTTTAGCATATTTTCTATCTTCATCTTCAAGAAATACACTATTATTCTTCTCATTTAACAAATAAAATTTATTATTTAGTGCATAGGCCGCTGCAATCTTACTTCTGCCTGAAACCATGGCAATCTTACCATCAAATCTTTCTTTTATCTTTCTAATCGTATTATCCGTGATCACTATTCTATCATTTTTAATGAATGGTTTTCCAAAATAATATTTTGGTTTAATTCCATATCTTTTTAAAAATAATTCTTGTCCATAAAAAAATTCATCGAATACAGTAGAAATTATACTGTCTCCAATATTTCCTGGATAATTCAAATAATTGAGAATATTATGAATATTGATTGAATAATTAGAAGATGTTTTATTTGATATTAGTTTTTTGATATATTTTTCAACTGAACCTATTCCAGTCTCATCAGCATGTTCTGCTACCTCAATCAAAAAATTTTCAATATTAGAATTTCCAAGCTTTGGATATAATAATAGTGCCAAGCTAATTGCATAACTTGTATCAATGTCATTGTTAAAACCTCCAGTTTGTCTAAATTTCAAAATTATTTTATCTGTAACTAAATCTTTCAAATTGTTTCTTTTAATCATATTTCCAACTACAAATTGGATTGTATTTTTTATTGCCTCATTATAAGATTTTCTTACATCAATTAAAACTCCATCGATATCAAAAAT
>DATFBJ010000044.1:0-7787 GCA_035253885.1 Nitrososphaeraceae archaeon | reverse complement strand
AATTTTTCCTTTAATGATTCCCACCTTGAATACTTTATTGTTTTCTGTATATATAACATTCAAATTTAAATCTAGAAAAAGATTTTAGATAAAATTAACTAGAGATTCAAAAATTAATTTTTATGATTCATACTTTTTGATTATTGTACGAGGATATTAACAAAAAAATATGATATATAGTAATTTTTTTATTGTATATAATAATAGATCATTTAGGATTGAAAGGAAGAAATATTTTTTCTAAAACAATTTATATATTTGTTATTGATTTTTAATATATTTAAAATAAAATATTCTAACTAGATCAAGTTAAATAATATTAAAATATCTTTTTTATAAATACCATATATGAAATGTAACAAATAATTTCTAATCTATCTTACTTCCATATATTTTATATATTCCTCCAGATGTACTAGAAATATAGTTCCATAAATCTTTATAAATGGGCAATTCCAATTCATTAAATCTATCTTTTTGATTTTCATCCATAGAATCATATACAAATTGACCAATTACGATTTGATCAGGTACTGCAAGTGCAGTCATTTTAACTGCTATGCTTATCGTATATCCTAAAATGTCTATAATGGGCTTTTTTGTTAATATCTTTTCAGTTTTATATTCTATTAGATTTGTTTCCCAACCATATTGAACAACAACATTTTCTCCCACATCTATTCCTATTCTAGCATGAATTTCAGGATAGTCATATTGACTTAAAATAGGATTAATTCCATATCTAATTACTTTGATCATAGCGGTTGCACAATTCACTGCATTAATACATGGGATTTTATCATCTTCTTTTTTTTCTGATTTTACTAAAAAAAAGCCTAGTACTGCATCACCTATAAATTTTATTATATAACCTCCATATGAAGCTATTAAAATAGACATCTCTTGAGTGAAAGCCCGTATAATATCCGCTAGTCGATTAGCAGATAAATTCATAGCAAGTTTAGTAAATCCAACTAAGTCTACATGTAGAATAACAAGTCTTGTTTTTGATTCAAGTAGATTTTCTAATATTTGTCTAGAATCTTCCGGTGAAAGATTAAACTCTTTTGCTTGTAATGCAGACCATGTTCGTGATTGAGCATTCTTAATTAATTCATTAATGTCTATTATACCATCAAGATAGAATTCTGCAAGAGAAGAAGGTGAGTCGTCAATTTTTTTTTCTGAATGTCTTTGTTTTTCTAAATTTATTATATTGTGAATTTCTTCTATATCTAAATCTGTTTGAAATGCAATTACTTCTAATGGAATACCTGATTTGTAAAGGTTCAGAACTGTTTGTTTTTGTTCAATTGATATAACTTTTCACCTTTTATAAATTATATTAAATAAATATTGTACTATTGTATTATAAATGTAAATAGTTTATTGTTATATTTAACAATATATAATGATTTTATAATGGAATCCTAAATATCTCTTTCTGTTCTATTGATGCCCATGCTCCCATTCCTTTACCTTCAGCGTTTGTTCCTACAATCTCACTTATTATAACTTCTTTAGCAGCCATTGGAGGCCATGTCATCGCTACATATTCTCCAATTTCTCCCGCTTTTTCTAAAGATGCCATAGAGATATTTTCTTCATTAAAATTTTTTTCTTTTAACATACTTTTGACTTTTTCAAAATTTTGTCTATTTCCATGAACGATTACATAAATTTTTTTATCATTATTTGATGTTGTCATTAATTTTTTACAGAGATAAATATATAAAAGCTTAACTTTTGATTCATTTAATAGATAGTTTATATTTATAATCTTTATTTATAGTATTTGTGACTTTTAACAATATTTTTAAGAAAATATTTAAAAATGATGAATGAATTTTTAATTTTATTATAGTATTCCGCAAAAAATCCTAATCCAATTGTTGCAATTCCTGCAATTATGAATCTTTTTCCCATTATTTCAAATCCTTCACCATATTCTATACTCCGACCTAAAAAAATCATAAAAATTGCAAAAATTGAGATAATTATCCCTATTACTAATAATGGTAAAAATAGTGAATGATGAAATTTTTTCCCCTTCATTTTTATCTATTATTATATATAATCTTTAACCTAACAAATTTATAAACAATTTTATTGATTTATTTGTTATTTTTTGATATTGAATAGTTTGAACATATCATTTATAGGTTGTAATGAATTTCTTAAAGAATTTGGAAAACAAGGTACGCTTTCTGATATAGTTCTCTATGATAGAAAACACAAGGATCGGATATTTACTATAGTTGCTCCTATATCCTTTCCTGATAAAATTCAATCATTGCCTCAAGTTTTGAATATGACCGAACTGGTAGTTTTAAATGTAACATCATTAGACAAATATCTTGCAGAACAAATAATAGCTATAGATAGTTTAAATATTAAGAATGGCTTTTTGCTACATTCTTATGATATAGATGATCATATACTTGATAAGATGATCAAAGGTACTGTAATTGAGAATTTTAAGAGGGTAGAAAATCTTGAAATTTTAAAAAATGAGATTAATAATCTTTATTCTAACCCAAAAGAGGGAGATCTTATATTGCCAATTGATCATAGTTTTGATGTCAAAGGTGTTGGAACAGTTATCCTTGGCGGAATTAAACAAGGAAAAGTTAAAGTATATGATAAACTAAGGATTCTGCCTTCAAATAAAGAGATTTTGATAAAATCAATTCAAATGCATGATGATCCAGTAAATGAGTCTTGTAGTCCTGCTCGTGTAGGACTAGCTCTAAAAGGGATTCCTCCCAGTGAAATAGAAAGAGGTGATATTATATGCTCTGGAGAAACTATAAAAGTAGCAACTAAAGACGTGTTAGTAACAGATTTTTCAAAGAATAAATATTTTAACAGTGACATTACAGTGTCGCAAACATATTTACTTTCTGTAGGTTTACAAATAAAGCCAGTAAAAATTTTAAATGATAATTCTAAGATAAGATTATCCTTAGAAAAACCTATTGCTTATTATAAACAACAAAAATTCTTAATATTAAAGCCAGATAGTAAAACTACCAGAATAATAGCTAATGGATCATTTTCTTGAGTTATTATATACTAAATCTAAATATGAATTATTGTAACCTTATTCTATTATATTAATTAATTATTTTAATTGGGAGAATATATAAACATAAAATATTAGAAAGCAATTTATGATATATTTTATTTAAGAGGAGACTATTCTTATTTAACTTTATTAACCAATATAGAATCATACTAAAATTATCTTATTATAATTATACTCCCTTTTTTTAGCAACTTTTGTCATTATTAAGAATAAAAAGATAATTCTTATTTTTCAATATCTATCTGATAATGATATATGTTTCTTATTGCTAATAGATAATATAATCAATATTAAAAGTTAAATTTTTCTAAAATTGTTATTTTAAATAGACAATAGACATTAGAACAGCTATTACTATCAATTAGGATAATTAATTATGTAAGTTTTATCATCTTATTAAGAATTCCGTTTGGTTATACTTTTATTTAAATTTTATATGTTTAAATTATTTTTATTTTCATAATTCTTTTTAATAAATATTTTTAACGTTATTATTTTAAAAGGATTTATCTCAATTGTTATTGTATCATATTCTATCCTTTTAATTTCGTGAATTTCATTCTCAAGGAAGTCTACTAATTTTACATTTTTTATTTTTGCTGCAAGTTTTATTTTCGTAATTGTTTTTTTTCCTTCAGTTTCGTACACTCTTAAAATAATTCCCTTTTTATCGTCACTTAATTTCATTGTACTCAATATTACATTACTTTCTGATATTTCAAGAAAAGATTGAAAATCAACTAATGACTTAATTTTATTGCTATTGTTATCAGAAACATTATTTTTTTTAATCTTGTTGCTTTTCTTAATCTGTGTTGATATTAGTGGCATATTTATTTCTGATCCATGTTGATAAACTAGATCTTCACGCCAATCATTTTCGTGAGGTAAAATTGAATATCTAAAAGTGTATGGTCTCATTTCTGCAGCATCTGGTGTAGGTATACATGGTCCCATTATCCCATCAGAAGATAATAATACAATACTACGTAGCAACGTAAGATATAAAGAACCATTTCTAATTTCATGAGATGGTAAACCCTGATGGAGAAGACTAATTCCCACGGTCTTATTTAGATTATTTTTTACAGTATAGTCAATCCATTCGAAAGAGGGGAATACTCCCGAAGGCCTCTCAAACCATTTACCACTATCTTTTTGATAATAAAGATCACTTTTTCTTTCTACAGCACCAAATTGAGTTCCACACCAATAACTTTTAGCTCTACCTAGAGTCTCAAATTTTACTCTAAGTCTTGAATGAGGGTGTTTATTATAAATATGAGTTACAAAATCGATTCGATTCAAATTCTTATAAATTATTATTTCTTTTTCAATATCTATAAAATTATGTCTATACATCATTGGCTTAAATTTTTCAGTAAATCTGTAAGGCCATCTTAATGCAAAATATTTACTCTTAAACTTTATATGTGACTTTAGTTTTCCATGAATTACTTCATATTTTTCTGGCTTAAATATTCCATATTTAATTCCATCTCCGGTTTCTGATTTCAATAATTTTAGATTTTCTCTATGATAATAGAGATCGCCTATTTCTTCATCTAAAATTATTTCATTTCCTATACAATATTGTAATTTTTTATTATTTTTGATAGATTTGAAAACTGTAATAATAGCATTTTCTCTATTTACTTCAATTTCATATTCTTTATTTTTAAAACTTGTATCATAAGCAATTATAGTTTGCCCATCAATTGTTTCTGACTTTACTATCTCTAAAGTTTTGAATCCTAATGCAGGAACAGAAATAACACAGCCTAAATTTATTTTTTGTAAAGAATTATCATGATATAATGAATAATCTAAAATTTCTATATCTATAATTTGATCTCCACTTTTTAAATAACTTATACCTTTGATTTCTCCTTCATTAAATTCTAAAATTATTTCTATCCAGTTTGTAACTTTCCATGAAAGAGGATTAAAAATAAAGATAATATCATCATCAAAATTAGTCATTGATGAAATTTTCTTTAGGTAGTCAAAAATTGATCTACCTATACTTTTTCTTTCATTTTCAAATAGTTCTCTTACTTCGTTATAAATCTCATCAACTCCTGTTCCTGGTAAAACATCATGCATTGCAACAAATAGTATTTTCTTCCAGTACTTTTGAAGTTGATCAGAAATATTTTCATCATGTATATTAATTAACCATGCTATAGCATCTAATCTTTCTAGTAATAAAATACTATTTTCAAATTCTTTCATTCCTTGCTTTAGCCACATACGTGTAGATGTACAGTCTGGATATACAGCAGAAAATTTTCCAGAATACATTTCTCCTTTTCTTATTTTGAATCTAATATTTTGTTTTTCTAAATAATTAAAATATTGAAGAGGAGATGACATGATCATTTTGTATTGATTTTTAGATTTTTCTTTTTTTCCATTTATTTTTTTATTCCATTCGTTTATGACATCAACTAATTCTGGTTGAGGCGGAGTAGAACCACTTCCAGATAACATTAAAATTTGATTTGTTGAAGCATATTTTTTTAATTGTTTTAAAGAAAGCGTTAGTTGATCTAAAAAAAGACCTGCCCTGTATCCTAGTGGCATCCAATGAGTAAGAATTCTACTACCATCAATTCCTTCCCAAAAAAATTCTGATGGAGTAGAAGTATGTATTCCTCTTCTAAAAATAAAGTATTTGTAACCACAGTTTTTCAAAATTTGAGGCCATTGTGCATTAAATCCAAATTCGTCTGCTCCATATGAAACTACTATATCTTGATTTAATTTTTCTTTCACAAATTTTTTTCCTTCAGTTATTTCTCTTATTAATACTTCTCCATTTGGAATCATATTATCTGCCAATAAATATTGACCTCCTGCTATCTCTATTTTATTTTCTTTAATACAGTCAATTATTTCTGAAAATATATGGGGATAATCTTTTTCTATTTTTTCTAGCAAAAATGTTTGCTCTAACATAAATTTATAATCAGATTTTCTTATAAGATTAAGAGCTTGTTTTAGAATATATTCTATATTTACAAAGTAGTAGTCTTCTTTATTAAGAATCCACACAGCGTCATAGTGCATATGTGGAACAATATGAATAGTTGCATCCATCATTTTATTTAGCTCTTGATTACATAATTTAATATTGTTTCTTTCCAACCTCTTTGTCCTATTCCATTTACTCTAGTTAGATTATTTATTTTCATAGAGGCATAATCATTTTGAATATTTCGTACTAAGAATGCTTTATCAACATTTTCAAACATCGGAATATCATTAATTGCGTCTCCTATTCCTATAGACTCAATTTTCTCTTTTTCAAATTTTATCGAATATAATTTTTTTAAAATTGAAATTGCCGAGCCTTTATCATGTAAAGAAGAAATTGTATTATATCTAGTTCCTTGTAAAATACGAAGACCTCTGTCTTCCAATATTTTTTTTAATTTATTTAATTCATTATTATTGATTTCAAGTATTGTTTCACTATATTCTCTTGACGCCATTAGTTTTGCATCATTTATCGATATTCCGACTTTTTGAGCTAATTCTGCTATTGAAAGATCATGTACAGCAATGAATTTAATCTCAAAAATTTCTCTTACTTCTTGAAGAATTTCTATTATCCTATTGTATGATTTTCCTAATTCTATAACTAAACTTTTATTAATATGTTTAATCGATAAACCCAATTCTTCAAGGTCTATGGAAAAATAATTGTCAGGAATAACAATTGCTCCACCATTTTCAACTATAAAGGGATCATCTATCTCGAGATATTTTCTTATTTTTTCCTGTTCTAATCGGGTTTTTGTTGAACATAATATTAAAGGAATATTGTTATCACGGATCTTTTTAACAATTGTTTTAATTTCTCCATCATATTTTTCAGTATGATAAATTTCTCCTTCCTTTATAATATATGATTGAAGGAGTGTATTGTCTATATCAGAAAAAATCAAATACTGTGACATTCTTTTCCTTTACTTTTTTAAAAGATTGAATAACTTTATACTTTGACGTAAGAATTTATATAAGAATTTTCTATATCAGGGAAAAATTTGTTTACCGGTATATCTGTCAATTATTATGATTGCTTTTGTTGGGCATGTTTGGGCGGCATCTAGAATACTTTCAAATTTGTCTGCAGTTTCTGATATTACTACTGCCTTAGGATTTATCATTTTATTGGTTTCAATATGAAAAACATTTGGAGCAAGGATTTCACAGCTCCCGAATGCCATGCATAACGATGGTTCAACAATAATTTTAAATCTGGAATTTTCTGTAGCAATTTTTTTTCTTATATTTGTTGTTGCTATTTTTTCTTTATTCTCACTACTATTTTTTAAAATAGTATAATTTTCTCTTTGACCATTAGAATCTAATTTTTGGATTAAACATAAATCATCATATTCCTTTCTTTTATTTTTATCAGCCAGAACTTCAAAAGCAATATTAATTTTTTTTATCATCTCTGAATCATTTTTTTTATCAAAATTTCTATCAGGATGATATTTTTTAACTAAAGCCCTATATGCGTTCTTAATTTCAACAAAGCTTGCATCTTCACTTACTCTTAAAATTCTATAGTATTCATAGATGTCCAATTAACAATGATAATAATAAAATTAAGGCTATTTCTTTTTTTAGATCTATATCTATTTATTATTTCTGATAATTCTCTTTTTTAAATAGAAAATCTATT
>DATFBJ010000043.1:0-2519 GCA_035253885.1 Nitrososphaeraceae archaeon | reverse complement strand
AATCTTGTGCTAAGAATAGCTTTTTAGAATTATATTATAGGTACTGATAATAATAATAGGTAGATGGAAATCAGAGGCTACAATGACATTCATCTATTCTATCCATGCACAAGAACAATAACAATTATGGGTTTAAACTCTAGATGTGTGCTATGACATATATGAATGTTGTATATATTTATAGTCGCAAATAATAGTAAAAGCAGGTAAAATAAAAGATTATTGATTTATTTTATTCTTTATATACTCTGACATACCTGTGCACATTTATAATTTGTATGCATTCTTTACAATATATGTCATAATTGTAGATGAGTATTATCTACAATTGCTATCTGTACTATAATGTAATTAAACAAATAGACAAAAATGAAACTTTATACACGGATAAGGTGGTTTAGCCGTCATTTTTGACCTATATTTTATTTACTGACATTGATAATTTTTTATTTGTATTTTTTGAAAATTGTATTGAATTAATAATCCTTTTTGCTTAATTCCATATTGACTATATTTTTCTAGTCGATTATCATAAATTAAATCATGATATAATATGGAATTGTTATAACTATTCACAATAATGTCGTAAGGTGAGTTGTGAGTAAACCTAATAGTTAGTCTCAGGAATTCTACAAAATAGTGAATATCTCAATCTAAATATTTAACAATATGAGTTGAATGAGTAGAGTCTCAGGAAGATTTGTTCTATTTTTGTATAGAGTTATTCCTTCATTTCAACCATCACATTTTCATAGAATTTATACAAGAAAGTTTTTAAAAATAGTAATATCAAAATATAATTTTAGAACTATATTATGATCGCTAAAAGGAATACAAGAGCACTTTTTATTGTTATTGGTGTATTAATCATCATGCTTATTATTATTATATCTTTTTATAATTTATACAATTCAAATTATACAAATGATCAAAAAGGACAAGAGAATATAAATATAGAATTTGAAGGAATAGTCAATTACGTTATAGATGGGGATACATTAGATATTAATGACAACAGGATAAGATTATCATTGATAAATACACCAGAACGTGGACAAGAAGGATATATGGAAGCAAAAGATTTTGTCAAGAATTTATGTCTAAATAAAAAAGGCCAAGTGGATATTGATGATGGACAACGTAGAGGTGACAGATATGGAAGAGAAGTTGGTGTAGTTTATTGCGATGGAATAAATCTTAATAAAGCATTAATTAAAAACAATTTGGCAGTAATATATTCTGAATATTGTGAGATATCAGAATTTTCCAATAAAGAATGGGCAAAACCTTATTGTCATTAAAATAATAGTGTATTATTTCTAATCAATATATTATTATGCAAATAATCTTGGTTTTTATAATCATTGTTACTTCTTAGTTTTATGAATAAAAATTTTCATTATCTGTTTTGAATAGTTACTTGTAAAATCTGCAAGGTCAGTATAACTAGTAAATGGATTTATAAATATATAAAAAAATTCTATAAATAAAAAATTAGTTAGAGATTATCAAAGCATTGAGCAAATGTCTGAATTGTAACAACACCATCACGAGCTGATTCAGATACTTCTGTTTCCCATCCGTCTTGTGTAGGTAGAGCAGAATCTACAATAGAATCAGAAGGAACAGAAAACTCTTCGGTATGAGGGAAAGAAATGAAGTAACTTCCACTCAATACTTCATCTCCTTCATTACACCTAGCAATAGATGTGGCTTCACCATTGATAGATGTATCATTAAGATTACCAGGCATGATATAGATATTTTTTGGATTAATTTGATTATGTTCAGGTGAACCTTGTTTATCTGTTATTCTTTCTCTGGGGGCATTATTGTTGTTATTTATACAGTCGATGTCGAATTTGTCATTATTTCTTTCACTATTTCCAAATGAATTTGCTGATAATTCTTCATTTTCTTGAACAGCTACTACTTCTACGCCAAGATGACGACTAATATCTGTAGTACTCTCTAATCCATTTGATTTTGAATTAATATTATTACATTTTATTTTCGTTATAAAGTTACTATTTTTTGATTTGTAGTTATTATCATTTGCGTATGATGATGATTTATATTCATCTTCATAATCATTTGCCTTATCACTGTTATATTTCACATAGACTTTAAACAAGTCATCTTGAAGACCGATTGCTTTTGAAAAAATATTCTCACTAGCAAATGGCAATAACATTACCAATAAGCCTAACAAAAATATTATTGACTTGTGCATATTTTTATTATAAAGAAAAAATATTTCAGATCTGCTAAAAAAAGTAGAGTAAAATATTATATAGACTAAATTAAATAAAAATATTTCATTTTTTTATTACTTTATTATTTTATTTAAAAAAATGCTGAAAAATATAACAAATGTTTATACTTAATTTAATAAATTAGCAATAGATTCTTGTTGTTTCTTATTCTTTACAATTTCGATTATTTGTATTTTATCTATCTTGGTAAGTTGACAATAGTATCCAACTACTGAACATAAGTATTTTAGATAATTAGTACTG
>DATFBJ010000042.1:0-7140 GCA_035253885.1 Nitrososphaeraceae archaeon | reverse complement strand
TTTATTTTTCATATCCTATTCTGTCTGCTAATTTTACTACTTCTCTTCCTTTGTTTGTTAGAGCATTATATATTCTGGGTTTCCCTCGACCTCTAGATTTTTCTTTCTTTACTTTTCTTTCAATCAATCCTAAATTTGTAGCTCTTTTCATTAAGGATTGTCCATATCCCCAACTTCCCATAGTTATGAGTAATTCCCTCGTATGCAATTCTCTGTTTTTCTTTAAAACTCTCAGTAATGGAATAAGTGGACGTTCATTAATGAGAACTTTAAGTATGTTTAATTCCACAGTTAGAGGAACTGATTTTGTTTCTTTTACTTCCTTAACTGTTTTAATTTCTTTAGTTGTTTCTTTTTTTGGTTTAGATTCTTTTTTTGCTATCATTTCTCTACCTATGTGACATTACAAAAGATAAATATTTAATCATTTTGTTTCCTATTTATTTTTATATCTATTAAAGTACTAGTACAACGTGTATTCCTTATTGAAGTCACTATTATCTATATTGATTAATACTAAATCTAATATCATCTTTATATTTTAATACTAAATATTCTTAAAGGCAAATTAATACATACAACAATGCTCATTAAATCAGTATTTTTAGTCCAATTATTCTTAATTACAAATTTTAATATAGAATAATCTTAAGGAAATAATCGTATTTAATAATTAATTAATTAGAGAATAATAAAAGTTACTAATTCATAATATAGTTATTTAGAAAATAGTAATTTATGACAACGACTTAATTGAAGATAATGGAAATATTTCTAGGACTAATTATATATCACTCTTGTTAACACTTAACATTAGCCACAATTAATTGTAATTGTGTGAATAAAGCTGTTTTAAATTTTATTTAAAAAGAGAAGGATTTTTACTTTACAAAGTGACTATAATTATAATTTATATGATGATTTTGCAAATATTATGATCAACCAAAGTAATAGTTTCATATATTAAAAATTTATATTTATCTAATCATTAGGATAGATATTTTTCCTATTTTAAATTCTACTTTTATAAATCAAAATATGTAAACGAATTATCATAATAATTAATATTTTAACCTAGAATATTTAAATTTATTAGTAAATTTTTAAATAGTTTATTATTATTGTATTATAAAGCTTAATTTTTTATTAGTAGTATATCACCAAAAATAGCCTTTATCAGAACATGTTAATTCTGCCCCACAATTATTACATCTTAAATGACATGCTTGAAGATAAGTCATTTTATTTTTACAAATTGGGCATATTGTAATTTCTTTTTTTTGTTTATTATTCAATTTTTTAAAGTAATTTTAAAGCAAATTTTAAGTTATTGCAAAGGTTAATTAATAATATTACTTCACAAATTAATATTGGTTAATTTCAAAGTAGTTATATCAGATAAAACAGGTAAAAGTTTATCACATGAACTCAAAGATAAAGATGCGCAACCTTTTTTAGGTTCTAAAATAGGTGATACCTTTGATTCTTCTCTCGTTGGTCTATCAGGAGGTAAATTACACATTACTGGAGGGAGTGATAAATCAGGGACTCCAATGCGTTCAGATCTTCATGGTGGAGTAAAAAAATATGTTCTCTTAAATACTGGAGTAGGCATGCGTGATTCTACGGAAGGAAAGAGAATTAGAAAATTATTAAGAGGGAATATGATAACAGAAGAAATATATCAATTAAATTGTGTTTTGGATGGAGTTACTATTCCTTCATCCACATCCGAAAATACTAATACTGAAAATAATTAATAAGAGAAAATCCAATTTCCATTATAAAATAATTATCAATTACCTTAATATCCCTCAATAATTCTACATTCGCTATTGCATTGGAAAGATACTCTTCCTGATTGGTATATTCGTGAATACGGTTATCAACCGAATGTAAATATAGGTACATCAGGACATGTTGATCACGGTAAAACTACTTTAATTGAAGCCATAACAGGCATTTGGACAAGTGCTCACAGTGAAGAATTAAGGAGGGGTATAACTATAAAAGTTGGGTATGCTGATGCTGCCTTTTATAAATGTAAATCCTGTTCTTCTCCTGAATGTTATTCGACTAAACCACAATGTAATAATTGTGGACAAGAAAGTGATCTATTAAGAGTAGCTAGTTTTGTTGATTCACCTGGTCATGAAAGTTTAATGGCCAATATGTTATCAGGTGCTGCCCTTATGGATGGCGCCATTCTTGTTGTAGCTGCTAATGAAACAGTTCCTCGTCCACAAACGAGAGAACATATGCTTGCTCTAGAAGTACTTGGTATAAAACAGATTGTAATTGTCCAAAATAAGGTCGATCTCACAGAAAGAGAACAAGCATTAACAAATTATGATCAAATTAAAGATTTTGTAGATGATAGTATAGCAAAGAATGCTCCAATAATCCCTGTTTCTGCTCAACATAATTTAAATATTGATATATTAATTGAAGCTCTTGAGACCAATATATGTACTCCTAAGAGAAATAGACAAACATTTCCAATAATGCATGTATTACGTTCGTTTGATATTAACAAACCTGGAATGTCGGTAACTAAGATATATGGAGGTGCTATTGGAGGAGCTTTGATTCAAGGTGAATTTAATGTAGATGATGAGATTGAGATAAGACCTGGAATTTTAAATAATAAGGGTAAATATTCTCCTATCTATTCTAAAATTTCTAGTTTAAGTACGGGAGCAGGATTGGTAAGTAATGTCAAGCCAGGAGGATTAGTCTCAATAGGGACTATTCTCGATCCTTCTTTAGTAAAAAGTGATTCACTTATTGGATCCACAGTTGGTAAACCCGGAACCTTACCTGAAGATGTTTATGATGTATCAATAGATACACACCTCTTTGATACTGCAGTAGGGACTCTAGAACCTGTAAAAGTTGAACCAATACGAAAAAATGAGTCTCTTAGAGTAAATATTGGAACGTTAGCTACCACAGCATTAGTCACAAATACCAAAGACAATAAAATAGAAATAAAGCTTAAGAAACCAGTTAGTCTTACTCAAAGTAGCAGAGTTGCTCTGAGTAGAAAGATTGGAGAAAGATGGCGTCTGATAGGTTCAGGAATAACAATTTAATTTTAAAATATATTAAATCAACATAAAAAATTATAAAGAAAAAGGGTTCTTATCCCAATTACTATGAAATTCTATACCCATATTCAATGCTTTTTCCTTCATAATTTCTAAATAATCTTCATAGGAAATTTTGGCAAAACAATGAGAACAATTAACTTCAGTCATTTCATCATTGACTTCAGCCTTTTTATCACATTTATAGCACTTTGCTTCCAACATATAGATTAAAAATGATATTTACTTCATAAAAGGTTTTTGAAAATTTTGTTAAATTGACCTTTTAATGATGAAATTAACATTTTTTCAAATAGAAATTAAATAACACCAGCTTCTCTGAGTTTCTGAGGTAAGTATTGTTCAGCTAAATATTTAAATCCATGCTTAAAAAAAGCATCCAATTCACATTTTTCTCTCTTCTTTAAGAATAAATTTAATTCTTTTTGCCATTGTTTTTCTTGCAACCATGGTTTTTTCTTCATATCATTTGCTCTATTAATATCTTCAGTAGTAGAAGCTAATCTAGCAACCTCTGGAATATTGTAATCATAAATATCAGAAAACATCATTCCTAACACTTTTGCATTAGGAGCTACTAATCTTTCACTATCATAACTTAAAGACTCACTTCCGATTTTATAGCGTAAAGCTATACCTAAACCCCATGGGTCTGCATCAGCAAATATTACAACTGGTTTTTTCCATTTTTCGTTTAATGTCTTCACCATCATTCTAGTGGCCCTATCAGGTTCTCCTGAACCAGTCATAAGTATTGCATTATACTTTTGAATAAATCCAGATTTTCTTATATTATTTAAAACAGTATCTTTTTCTACTACCATAACAAAGTCTGCTTTAACATCCACTATTTGAACATCCGATATATTTGTTGGAATCAATTGAGAAGTTGCTCTACTACCTAGATTGCAATCAATAATATCTCCACCTACGCTCAGCGTAATAGGACCAGAAATCATCCCTTTTGGTTTAGATGTTACTGAAAATTCCTCCCGTGGAATTCCTGTGATCAATTCTACTGCTTTAATTGCATCATCAGAATCTTCCTGGTTTCTCCAAAACTTTTCTTTATTTTTTTCATCTCCAACAGTACTTAATGTTGCATAGTACATACCTCTAATAGTACTTTCCATTTCCTCGTCAATTAATTTTCTAATTGCATTAGCCATAACTAAATATTGAGAAAATGTTGGGATTTTTTTTGTAGAATTCGGACTTACCAAAACCTTTTTTTCGCCTATTGTAAGCATCTTCTTTTTATCTGACCAAAAAGTATTATCATATCCTAATTTAGAAATTTCTAAAGAAGGTATTTTATTATTTAATAATAAATCATTAGAAATTTCTCTCATTAATTTTTGAATTTTATTTATAATTTCTTTATGTCTTTTATTATTATTTTTTGTAGACAATATCTTTAACTCCTATGAAAATCATCTAAGGTTATTTTTTTTATAGTTTTTCTAGAAACAATTTTTTCTTTTATTATACTTTTAGGATTTGATTTATTATTTAAATCCTTATTTTTTCTTTCAATGTTTCGAGAACTTTCTTGAATAGATGTTAATTTTTTCCTTGTTAAATGATCTTCTTTATTTTTGTTGATATCTTTACTATGAGTAATTATCTCTTTTTTTACATGTTTTTCGGCTATTTTAATAAATTTTTCTGTTAGTTCATTTCGATCAATTTTAATTGAATCTGATATTGCATCAACAATCAAAGGAATGTAATATTTATATAACTTTAATCTATTTTCTGCATCCTTGACTCTTAAATCTCTTCGAATCTGTGCACTAACCTTTCTATAAAGATCGGACAGACAAAGTTTCATATATCTTTTCATTTCACCTTCTGATGCAATACTTTCTTTTCCCGCACTTTTATATGGAATTTTTGTAGAGCAAATATGGAAAAATATGTGAAGAGGAAGCAGCTCAACAGCTCTATCAGTTTTATTCTTTTGATCATTTGCAAATTGCTCTTTTGCTTCTTTTTTAGTAATACCCATTTTATTAATACCAACTTCAGATACTACTTCTCTTGCGACATCTGAGCCTTCATCATATAATAATGGGATTTTATTTGCAAATCGATATAATTTAAATGAATTTATATTTCCTCCATATGCAATACCGCATTCTATAATAGTTGGTCTGTTGCTAATTACTGTAGAACGGGAGGAATATGATGTAAACACTGGTTTTAATATCCTTACATTTAGATTATGACCATTTTCATTATGATTTACCGTTTTATTTTGATCTTTATTATTAACAATTATGTATTCTGACATCATTCCTGTAGTCAATATCTGCTCTCCTATTGGACTTAGATGATCAGTATTAGGAGCTTGAAACTTCATTTGTTTGCAGGCATTCACTATTTTAATAAGATCACTTTCTGAAAAAAGATTAGCCAATTTATTTTCACTTTGAGAGATACTTATTATTTCTCGCGCCTTTTCAATAGAAAGTTTTTGGAAAGAACAGGATAAAACACTTTGAATACTAATTTTTTGAGTAGAGAAATTTAAAATTGCCTTTTTTAAGGTTTGTAGATCCATTTCTGCAGGATGAGGAAGTACTTCTTGTGCAGGATGAGGCATTATTTCAGTTCTTCTTGCAAAAGTAATTTTCCCATCATCATTTTCAAAAATTAAATTAGCATAAGGATTTACGATGCTAGTCTGAGAAATATAATCATATATCTTGTTTTTGGTAATCGGTGATAATCTGGCTCTTAATGTAGCAATAATTTTAAATCCATGTTTATCTTTAATTTGTTTTTCTGTTTTTGATAGAAGTTTTTTATTTAAAACTATTGGTTTATTTGTATTAATATCTGTACGTAATTCATAATAATATTCGAATTCTTCATCAATTGATTTGGACCATACTCTAATTGGTTTATCTGTATCTTTTGTAGAAAATGCAGCAATCATTTTAAGTCCTACACCAAATAATCCTCTTTGTTGTTTTTCGACATATTTTCCAGATGTTAAAAAAGAACATACTGCAACAGGAACCTTTTCAGAATTTATGCCCACTCCATTATCTTCACAAGAAATTGTCCATAGATCATTTTCGACATCAATATTATTCATTGATATTATAATATTAGGAAGAATATGATGAATTTCACATGCATCAAGTGAATTTTCTATTAACTCTCTTACTGCCATATACAAGATTCTTTCACCTGTAAATCCAGCTAATGCAGAATTATCTACAAAAAATTCAGATTCAGCTTTTTTATTATATTTTACTCTATTATCTTTTTTGTTAATCTGATTAGTAATTGTAGTAGTAATAACATTATCTTTTTTTCTTTTTTGGTATTTTAATTCCAATTTGGGATTTATTTTCAATAGATATAAATTTTTATAAAATTACTAAATTTATCTCTTAGGAATAAATATAATATAAAACTATTAAATTTGGGATCCATATGGAGTAGTTGAAGTTTTAAGCTCCTTTAAGGATTCAAAGTTTACTTCAATTAAAAATCTCTTTCCATCTTTTTGTATAACAAGGAAATCGGAGCCTATTCCAACGATTTGACCTCCACCAATTTTTTTATTTTTATTCATACTTTCTCTAATATAATTATATTCTATTATTATTTTATTTTCTTTGTATTTATCAAATGATTAAATTAAGAGTTAATTATGTTATTGTAGTTAGTTACCATATCAGGATCTATAACTCCCTGAACTACAATCTGTTTTCCATCTGATAATTTAATATCCATTGCTACTGCACTATATGGTATTTCAAATAATTCTATTAAGTCCTTTTCTTTAGTATCATAAAAATTTTCAATATTGTTATTCTCAATTCTGAATCCAATTATTTCATGTATTTTACGATAACCAGATCCACCTCCCCTACCGCCTGCTGATCCTTTTGATTCTTCTATTAGTAAAATAAAAATTTGATTAAAAGATGAAATATCTGCTAAATTTAATTCTTTATTTGTTACTAGTAACTTTCTTTGGTGATTCAATAATAGAGATTCTAATTCATTC
>DATFBJ010000041.1:0-3779 GCA_035253885.1 Nitrososphaeraceae archaeon | reverse complement strand
CTACCCTTTTGTTTTGTTTTATTACTGCTAATAAAGAATACATAGAACACCTCAAGAAAAATATTCCAGATATTGAAAAAATTGTTATATACAAGCCAATTCTATTAAGTGAACTTAGAAGGAAAATTCATTTACTTTTAGCCAACTAATAATAAGTTAAAAAATTATGATGGTACTATGATTAATAAATAAATAGAGTATAAAAGAAAATATTAATGAAAGCAGATATTAAAAATATAAACTAAAATAACTAAAAGAAATGATTAAGTTATATCCAAACATTACTATGAGTTAATACTAGTTTTCTGATTTGATCTTCTGATAATTGTTTATCATTATAGGCACAATATGCGAGAAATGGTTTATTTAATTTAGGTGGTCCTATACATTCATAATCAATTAATTCATCAACTAAACTATATTCAAAGAAACAATCCATCATACAAAATACTCGCAAACCATTTCTTCCATTATTTATTGATCGATCAATTAAATTATTCCAATGCTCATGAACTTTTTTACCATCTATTGCCGCTGTTTTATTTTTATTGTTATTTTTTTGATTAAAGGATAAATACCAATCTTTACTATAGGTAATTTTCAACAATCCATCATCTTGTAATTTATTTATATCAATATCATGATCTAATGCCATTTGAGATTTGAAATTAGATAAATCAATATCTCTACTTAATAGTAGTAGAGTTGTTTCATTATTTTTTATGCCTATTTTTAGAAATTTAATTGCATCTTTGACCTTATTGTCAAGAGAAGAATATGTATTCATACAATGATCTTTTAGTTTTAGTCGATCAAGTCTTTCCTTTTTATTTGTTATAGAAATTAAATCTATTATATCAAATACTGAAAATGGTTGGATATGAATATCTTCTTGTTTACATATTCCTTTAAATAGAAAGGTTTCTATCATGTATTCAGATGGTAAAATAAAAAATATTCTTTTATCATACAATATTTTTTTTATTTCTCCAACTGTAGTAATAGTAGTAGATATTTGATTGATCTTTTCATATTCTGCTGCCACTGTTGTAGAAATATCTAAAATAATTAATTCAAGATGGTTACGTTTAGTATCATCATCACTATTTGTAATAAAAGTTAAAATGTCATTCCAATTGGCAAATGTTATTTTGTAATTATTGATATTGTAGTTATTAAATTGTTGTTGATAATGTTGAATATTATCTGTAACTAGTAGTATTGATTTTTTATTATTATTATTATTTCTGATATCTGCTGACATTTTATCTTCTTGTTCCTACTTTCTCATTATTTCTCATCTCTTCTTTCGTTAATGAATAATATTTTGAATGTACTATTCCTTCTGAATCACATATAATACTGTGGTTATCATTTATTCTATGTTTATGATATTTAAAAGGAGTATTTTGAAAATTGTTACTATTATATAAACATAGTAATGATACATTTAATCCATGATTTTTATTCAATTCTTCTATTGTTTGATCCCACCATTCTTCTACAGTAACACATTGATCAAAATGCTTATTTTTAAAGAGAAAATTTTGAATATCGCAGACTATTCTAATATTTTTTTTATTGCCTAGTACTGCTCTCTCAAAAATTTGCTTTTTTAAATCTTCAAATGGTTTTAGGTTATTGCATGCTGCGCTGATATAATAATCATCACTATTTTTAATTACCATAAAGTTTTTTTCTTGAACCCTTTTTAGATTAGAAATTTGTGATAGTATTGTTTTTTTTAGATGATCTTTTTTCATATTATGCATAGAAAGATAAACACATAACTGGTCTTTTTGTAATCCTTCACCAAGATATCGTAGTAGACTAGTTACAAAAGAATCAGAAAAAGAAGGAGGTTGTAATTCATTCTCATAGTACATACAAATATGTTCCGTCAGATTAAGAGAAAATGAATCATCAAATATATTTCGAAACAGATTATTTGTAAGATGAAGGTTATGATGATCAAACAGTATTTTTCTAGATTGTTGATCTAACTTTTCAAAATTATCTAAATCATAAGCACAAATAGATGTCATTGGAAAACCAAATGAAGATGGAAATGATTTTTCAAATTCAATAATATATTTTTCATATCCTTTTTCAAAAAAGATTTTTATATCTCCAAACGCCCTTAGACCTCTTTTTCCTTTCTCTATTGCTTTATTTGCTAGAACAGAAAACTGTTTGTCAATCTTATCACGATCTATTCTATTAGTTGAAAAATAGGCTTCTGTAGAACTTTTGATATTTATAATGGAATTTTTTTCTAGGTCTGTCAATTTATTTGGAGAAATGTTCCATTTTTTCACTATTTCATTTCTAACTTCATTTTTAGTTAGTTCATTAGTAATCATTAATATTGCTTCATTCTTTTTCTCAAATCCAATTCTAAGATATTCTAAACCATCTTCTATTTTTCTCTGTGGTGAAGAATAAATTCCTAAAATATGACTATTGTCTTGAACTTGAGTTATTGGATCCAAAAGTGATAAATGATTTTTCTACAATACATTATTTAATCTTATTATAGTTTATTCAGATGATTTTACATAATTCTGATATATTTTTGTAGAAATCATTTATTAGTGATGTTAATAATAAGATTATGTTAAATACTACTTTTACTAACAGGAATAATTATTATTATTAAATAATAATAACATATTTTTATGGTTATTTCAACGACCAAAGACTAATAACTAAAATATAACTTAAGAATACGAGCGAGATTGCAAAATAATGTAACTCTATTCAATAAAGACTCTGATAAGATAAAATTATGCTAATAAAAAGGTGCATTATTGCGTATTCCTAACTATAATCTTTTAAATAAATTAATATTTTATTATTCGGAAAAGAACCCACATTTGATGAATAAGGATTCGAGTCCCACTCCTGATTTCTAACTCGTGTAGTCTAGAAAATTTTAAGGAAATATTATAGTTTAGAAATAGACTATACTATAATAGAAATTTCAATAAATAATGTTATTCTTGTAACATTTATATAATCACATAATTTTAAAAATAATGCAATCATTATTTGAATAAGATTGTTATTATACGATTGACTGTTTGGATAATGAGTGCCAAAACATAAGCTGTTTAACACTATTTAATTTGGTATTACACAATTAATTAGTATGGTTTGTAATCATAGCTTTGGAAGATAATATAAAATTGACCAATTGTATATATATCATGTATTAAAAAGTTTTTGATTATATTTTTAACAAAATTAATTTGTAAGATTAGTTAAACAAATTTAAAAAATTATACATAATAAGTGATAATTATGCAAGACCCACAAAATTCAATAGCAGTTCAAAATCTTATATATTTCATTATTGTATTTTAGCTGTTATTTAGTTGTATAAACTTTGTATGGCAAATTGTTTTCGAGATCAATATATTTCCATTCAGTTCTTTTTTTTATATGCATTTCCTGAAATTCTGATTTTAGTGAAGGATGTATCAATTTGTATACATTATTTCCAATAGAAATTTTGTTTGGTCCGGTCAGGGATTGCATCTTTGCTGCTACATTCATAGGATATCCTATTAGATCAATCGGTGCACTTTTGTCAAATTCATATTGTATAGCCAAATTTTCTCCTTCATCTATTCCTATTTTAACAGCTAATTTTGGATAATTATCTTTATCTTTTTCTAAAATTGGATTAATACCATTTTCTATTACATTAATCATTGAATTTGCACATTGGAATGCAGTATCACAAGACAGATATTTGTTAAAGCCGCTTGGAAAGA
>DATFBJ010000040.1:0-8712 GCA_035253885.1 Nitrososphaeraceae archaeon | reverse complement strand
GTTATTATGTATATACCTTTGTAATCTCCGTGTCATTTTTAAAGTATCGAATAAGTAGGTTGAGGAAATTTACAAAGAATCGTATTTTCCTTATCTTTAGGTATCTTTTTTTCTTGTATGTAAAGTTCAAGCTCAAGTTAGGATGGGTATAATAGCTAAAAAAGTATAATCATAACATTAAATAACATTCAATAATAGAATTATTCCTTAGTATAACAATGGATTACAACAAATTATGTAAATCTATATTTGCTTTGCATGATGACATAAGATATGCAGGAGTGGTAGATGAGACTGGGTCTCTTCTTGCAGGAGGAATGAAAAAAGGTATTGATTCAATAGTAGATGTAGCAGGAGAAGAGTTGTATTTGGCTCAAACAGCTATTAGAAGATCCATGAGAGAGAGATTCGATGCTACTTTGGGAAAAGCAAGATTCTCTTATATTGAAAGAGAGAAAATCTCTATAATTACAGTATATTTAGATAAGAAGGTAGTACTAATTACTATGGAACCAAATATTGATTCCCATACAGCAATAGACATAGCTGAAGATTCTTTAGATATGTTAAATGGGAAAATTGATATCTAATAATAAAAAAATATAAATTATAATTAATATATTGTTTTTAGATAGTTTATTTTATCTTCTTATTTTTTTATTATTTTCAATTCTATATAATGGACAAATAAAAAATTTTATTGTTCAAGATTATGCATAGATTTTAAATCTTGTTTAAATTCATTTAATTCTGATGGCACATCAATTGAAATAGCATCTTTTAACGACAAGGGTCTACCAGTATTTGGATTAACGGACTCTTTTTTTTTGTTCCACACAAGAGAATTAAATGCTATTATTTTTTCAGTATATTTTTCAAAATCATTAAAGAAATTATTAGATTTAGGAAATAGCTGGATATGAATACTTTCTGAAGAATAAAGTGTTTTCCATAACTTTTCAGTGATGAAAGGACAAATTGGTGCAAGTAATAACAGTATTACTGAAAAACATTTATGAAGAGTACATAGTGAGGATAGTTGAAAATTCTTATTCTCATTGTTATATACTCTTCCTTTAATCATTTCAACATAATGAGAAGCAAAAAGATTCCAAGTGAAATCTCTTATGCTCATTGCAGGAATGAAAAAGTTATAACTATTATATCCTGTTATGCATATATTTACTAATTTATCCAATTCTGATAAAATCCATTTATCCGTATGTAAAAGATCAATCCGTAAAGAATTATTCAAAAAATCTTTGGGAACTTCAAAAGATGATAGAAATCTACCTAAATTCCATAGCTTTGAAAGAAATTTTTGTGAATTAGAAATACTTTGTTCAGAACAGCGAAAATCTTGGCCCAGATTAGTTTCGCTTGCAGACCAAAACCTAAATGTATCTGCACCATATTTTTTAATTATTGGAAAAGGATCAATAACATTCCCTTTACTTTTGCTCATCTTTTTACCTGTTTCATCTACACCATAACCCATTATCCAAACATTAGGCCATGGTAATTTTTCAGTCAATTGATAACACCTAAGCATTGTATAGTAGAGCCAGGTTCTTATGATATCCTTGGCTTGAGGTCTAATTGTTGCTGGATATGTTCTCTTAAAATATTCATCATCATTGGAAAATTTTGATATATATAGCGGCGTGATACTCGAATCCATCCAAGTGTCGAATGTCTTTTCTTCTCCAATAAATTCATGAGATCCGCAATTATAACAGTTATCAAAAGGTGGTTCTTCCTTCCATGGCTGATAATATCCACTACCGGATTCTGGTAGATTTGGTGATCTACAATTTTTACAAAACCAGATTGGTATTTCCGTACCATAGAATCTTCTTCTTGATATAGGCCAATCAATTGAAACTGAATTTAACCAATTTTTCAAGATTTGTTTATGAACATTAGGAAAAAAAATCATTTGTTCAGTCAATTCTTCGAGAATAGGTATATACTCTAATTGTTTAAGATAATAATCATGTAAAGGTATAATTTCGACCGGAGTCTTACTTCTTTCGCAGATAGGTGTTCTGTGAATAATTTTTTCTTCTTTTTCAATAAAACCTTCACTTCTCAAGTCATTAATTATTTTTTCTCTTGCATGTTTTAACTTTAAATTTTTATACTTTTCTGCAGAAGTAGTAGTATATCCATTTTCATCAAGAGATACAATTTCTTTGAGATTTAATTCTCTAAAGACCTGAACGTCATTGTGATCACCATAGCTGCAAACCATGACAACTCCGGAACCAAAATCAAGTTTTGCAGAATGATGAGTAAGAATCGGAACCTTTCTATTAAACAGAGGTACTATAACTTCTTTCCCAACTAAATGCGAATGTTTTAGATCTTTTGGATTTATTATTACTGCTTGACAAGCAAAAAGTAATTCAGGACGAGTAGATGCCACTACTAATTTCTCTTTATATTTTTCATCAGCTACACTAAAATACATGTAAAAAAGATTTGTAGGACGATCTTCATAGATTATTTCTGCATCTGCTATTGTCGTACCACAATCAATGCAGTAATTATTTGGCCTATTTGAAATATAGATCAACCCTTTATTCCATAAATCAATAAAGGTCTTTTGAGTTAAAGTTCTAAATGTTATTGAATCTGTTCTATAATAATTTTTAAAATTTCCGCTTAAACCAAGATTTTTCATTATTTCAATCATATCATTTTCAAGGTCATCAAGGGCAGTCTTGCATAATTCTAAAAATTTTTCTCTAGAGACTTGCCGCATTCTGACTTTGTATTTTTTTTCTGTATATATTTCAACTGGAAGTCCATTTCTGTCTATCCCAATAGGAAACATCACATTATAACCATTCATCCTTGCAGTTCTAGCAATCATATCTATTTGAGCATAATGGGCTGCAGCCCCAATATGCCATGGTTTTCCTGATGGATATGGAGGAGGGGTATCAATGACAAATATACTATTATTATTATTATCAACAACAACATCATTCTTTTTTAATTTAAAAGAATAAAGATCTTCTAAATCCCATGACTTTAAAATTTGTGATTCAATTTCACTGTTCCAAGATTTTGTAGTAATTATTGGCTCCATTCTCTATTTTATTTTTAATAATTTTATATGGTTATTAACGTTAATATCTTTCCGTAAAAAACAAGTCATATTGGTGTATTTGTTAATGTATTCAAATCTAATTATCCTCTAGGTAATAAATATCATAATTGGAAAATATATGTATATATCTACATATTACAATTATTGCACATCGGCTAAAATATGAGCTCCTTTATTTACACCTTCATAGATATAAACACCTAATGCATCGATATTTTTTGGCATTTTTGGTGCTAAAATGCGGATAATTTCTTTAGAAAGGTTTTCTACTGTTGCCTCATCTGGTAAAAGATAAACGGTTGATTTTGGCATTTGTAAATCAAAATACCCTTGAGGTCCATTAAATCTGACAAAATAGTAAAGATCATCTTCTTTGAATAAATATTTACTATTTATAAAAAATTTGTGATCTAAATCTTTTATTGCTTCTTTTATAAACCTTTTAGCATCACTGAAATCAATTACCAAACCATTTTCCATTTTACCAATGATTTCCACCATTACAGTAGATGTATGTCCATGAAGAATAGAACATTTTTTAACTAAAGGTAAAATATGAGCATAATCAAATGAGAGAGATGGATCTTCAATAAAAATAGATCCAATTTTTTCATATTTTGTATCAAAGAAAAAAATTGATTCAAATTCGCTGGACTTGCCTGCATATTTTGAAGAACCTATTGCAACAATTTTTAATTCTGGATAAATATTCTTTATTCTGTTAAATTTTACCAAATCATTATATGAATCTATAACTTCAATGTATTTGTCATCATCAGTTTTAAAATCTACGGTGATACTTTCACCATCAGGAAGGTTAATTTGAGAATTCAATTCATACTTTTTTCCAAGAAAATTCAATAAATTTGATAAAGATAATTGAGTTCTATTTAATAGATACTCACCTTTATTATTAAGATATTTAATATCACTTTCAATAAGATTACGTTTTGTTGACACTATCAGAAATATCTGATTCTATATATAAAAATCTAAGCCTACATATATAAAACAAAGATTTCTAAAATAATGGTAAACAAGGAAGACAATATTTTCCTTTAAAGAGTTACGAACTAATAAAGTAAATAAATAGTTTAAAAAAGAAATTAAAAAATAAATATAATATCTCTAAATCCAATAATATTATCTTTGGAAGTTTTAAAAAAAATCATTGATTCTATTAATAACTGTATTGGGAGAGAAGATTACTTTGCTATTGCATTCTCAGGAGGAATTGATAGCTCATTGCTTGCAAAGGTTTCAAAAAATATTTATCAAGAAAAAGTTATTTTATTATCAATAGGTTTTCCTTCTTCCCATGATCTTGAATTCTCAAAAAAAATGGCTAATGAATTAAATATGAAGCATTATACATATGAAATACACAATAATGAATTCAATTTAATAGTAAACAGGGTTATTGAGAATCTTAAATGTAATAACATTTCTCATATTGAAAATTGTATTGCATTTTATTTTATATCCATTCTTTCTTATTTACATGGATGTAAACTAGTTTTAACAGCCAATGGTTTTGACGAATTGTTTTGTGGATATGATAAATATAGACAAGTATTAATACAGGGCCCAGATGAAATAAAAAATTTTATGGAACAAAAAATTAAAAATGAATTAACTCTTGTGGATGAAATAGGTGATTTCTCAAAGGAATTCAATGTGACAATTAAACAACCTTTTTTGACTCCAAGCTTTATAGATTTTGCAAAGAAAATACCCATAGAGAAGAAAATTTTAAGTACCAATGATCATCTTAGAAAACATATTCTAAGAGAAATAGCATTTTCCTTAAATGTTCCAATAGAATCTGCAATGAAACCAAAAAAAGCTCTTCAATATGGAACACTCATCCATAAGAATTTGATAAATATTATTAATAGAGATAAAAATATAAAACTAAAATTAATGACCAAAATAAATCATTAAAATTTAATTATTGTATATTTATTTTATTCTATCTAACACATTATAGCAATAAAAAGAAAAAGAATTTAGCAACTTATTTTTATGTTATTAACTAACTCCTAATAGATTGATGAAATATAATAATAATAATAATAGACAAGTAGAGGGAATCTTTTGAAGATTGTTTAATTTTGCCTATTACTTTCAAAAAGATAATTCATTTTTAACAATAGAAGATACATTTTCTATAATCTGTATTCCTGAAGCAAAATGTTGTTCCGGAGTAAAAAGCTCTGCTAATTCTCTCTCAGAAAAATTTTTTGAAAGAATAGGATCATCTTTTATTGCTTGAATAAATTCTTTATTACTCTCATTAGCCTTAAATGCAACTCTCTGTATATCACTATAAGCCTCAATTCTGGGAATACCTTTCTTTACGAGAGATTCTAAAACAAATTCAGCATAAATTTGACCTTTCGTGATATTTAGATTTGAAGATATTTTTTCAATGTTAATAGATAAATCTTTTATAACTTTTATCATTGTAGTTAACATTTCATCCAAAAGAATTGCTCCCATAGGTATAGTAAACCGTTCATTTGCTGAATTTGTTAAATCACGTTCATGCCATAGACTAATATTTTCCATTGACACATTCAAAAGTGAACGCAAAAGTTTTGCTAAAGAGGATACCCGTTCGCTCTTTATCGGATTTCTTTTTACAGGAACTGCGCTACTTCCCATTTGTCCACTTTTAAAAGATTCTGCAACTTCATCTATCTCTGTTCTCTGTAAATTTCTAATTTCAATTGCAATTTTATCCAATGATGTACCTATTAATGCAATAAGAAATTGCACTTCTGCCAATCTTTCTCTAGGAATTACTTGTGTAGCTGCATCTATAGGATAAAGATCCAACAAAGAAGCGACTATTCGTTGAACCTCTAGTGCTTTGTTGCCCATTAAGGATCCAGTTCCCACAACTCCCAAGGTTTTACATATTAAAAAACGCTTTTTTCCTTCTTTTATTCTCTCTAAATGTTTTACCATTTCAATTGCCCATACAGCAAATTTCAATCCAAAAGGAATAATACTTGCATGTTGACCATGAGTTCTTCCTACTGCAGGTTGATTTTTATATTTTACGGATCTTTCTGATAAAATTCTAGCTAATTCTTTAATTTTTGGTTCAATAATTAAAAGAGCATCTCTTAATTGCATTGAAGTAGTGGTATCTATAATATCATTACTTGTTAAACCAAAGTGTACCCAAGGTTTTGTATCAGGAGAACATTGTTCACTTAGAGCATTTACTACTGCAGCCATATCATGATCAGTTGTAGATTCTAATTCTTTTACTCTAGAAAGAGTAATTTTTCCAGATTTAGCATGAATATTGATCTCTTCAGAGGCATAAGGAGGAATTATTCCAATACGTGATTGAGCTAAGGCGGCTGCTGCTTCAAATTTAAGGATAAAGTCTAATCGTTTTTGTTCCTCGAAAATTTTTTTAATTTCTTTACTACCATATCTTCCAGAATCTATTGGCAGAATAACCATTATAAGATATTGAATTTATAGACTGAAAATAATAATCTTTTCTATCTTATACTAACAAAAAATATAATATATAAAAAATCTATATAGCTATATATCTTTTGAAATGCGGTCTAGAATAAGTTTTGCTTGTTTAAAATGTACTGCATCTATCATTTTACCATCAACTTTAAATGCACCACGTTTGTCATCATGTTCTTGAATTTGTTTTAATGTTGCTATAACTTTTTTTGCCCATTCAATTTCATTTTGTGACGGAACAAACACTTTATGAACGGGTTCAATATGTTTAGGATGAATGATACTTTTACCACTATAACCAAGCCTTTTGGCAATTTTAGCATCTCTTTGAAGACCATCTATATCATCCACTTTTTGCCATATTGAATCTAGCGCAGAAATTCCTGCCGCTCGTGCATCTACAGGAATTTTTGCCCTAGCATAACTATATTCTATTCCTTCATCTACATAATCTAATTTCATATCATATAGATAATCAAAAACTCCAAAAATTATTGAGCACACTCTAGAATTAAATTTTGCAATATTATAACAATTTACTACTCCTTGAGATGATTCTATTGATGGAATTAATCTAATTGTTTTGTGTATTTTCTTTTGTTTTTCTAAATTTTCAATTATTACATTAATTTTTTCCAATTCGATCTCAGAATTTACTTTTGGAATTACAATACCATCCAATTGATCACAAATTACTGATTCTAAATCTTGGTCATATAGTCCAGATTCAAATGAATTAACTCTAACAAAAAGCTGAGGTGAATAATTGTTATCATCATTATCAGTACCATGATTAATTTTATCATTATTATTTGTGTCCTTATTATCTAACTTGTTATTATAAGAACATAAAGTTTGGCTAATCAGATCTCTAGCTATTGATTTTTCTGATAAAGGTACTGAATCTTCAAGATCAAAACACAAAATATCGGGATAAATAGATTTTGATTTATCTAGAAACTTCTTATTATTTCCAGGTATGAATAATAGTGTTCTAAACATCATTTAATGATCACATTAAAAATAATAATAATAAAATAAAAGATGAAAAAAAAATTATAGTTCTTGGGGAGTAGTTAGTATTTTACCGATTTGCTCAGCATTTGCCATCATAGTATGTCCTTTTGCCATTTCAGAGAATGGTAATTTGGTAGCAATAAGTGGTTTAATTTTTCCTTTTCCTGTCCAATAAATTACATTTTCTAATTCTGATTTTGTACCTTGAGTAGAACCTAAGAGATTAGTACCCTTAAAGAACAAATACCTAAGATCCAGTGTTGAGTCATATCCCGTGGTTGCACCTGTTGCAACTAATGTTCCACCCATCTTTAATAATGATACCTCTTGGGGAAAAACTGATTTTCCTATATGTTCAAAAACAACATCTACACCTTGTTTATTTGTTAAATTTCTAACTTTTTTAGACCAATCAGGTTCTCTATGATTGACAACTTGATCAGCGCCTAGTTTTAAACAAGCATCCATTTTTTCTTGGTTACCGGCTGTTGCAATAACATCACAATTATACAGTTTTGCAATTTGAATTCCTGCCATACCGACACCACTGGTTCCCCCCATTATGAGAACTGTTTGACCAGGTTTAATTTTTGCACGTCCAACTAACATGTGCCAAGCTGTCATTCCAACCATAGAAATTGCTGCTGCATCTTCGAAGGAAACAGCATCAGGCAACTTAGCAACATTAACTTCTGGTAAATGAGTATATTGAGCAAAGCCACCCCATAATGGTCCTGTTTGAAATCCCCATACTAGTCTTTGATCACAATCGTACTCTCTTCCTGCAGTACACATTTCACATATTCTGCAACTAAGATTGGAGTGTGAAACTACTCTATCACCAGTTCTAAATCCTGTTACATCTTCACCTACTTCAACAACAGTTCCTGCAACATCACTTCCAGAAATATGGGGAAGTGGAGTCTTGATTGGTTCTCCCCAAATTGCCCATAAATCATTATAATTATAGGCTGCTTCCTCTACTTTTATCAATACCTCATTAGGCTTTAATTTTGGAGTATCAATATCTTCGATCTTAACTACTTGCATAGGATCTTTACTATATTCTCTAAAAA
>DATFBJ010000039.1:0-2265 GCA_035253885.1 Nitrososphaeraceae archaeon | reverse complement strand
TAGAATTTTAAATTCTACAAAATATTTTTTTATTATACATTAATTTATTTAAAATATAGCCATATATAATGTAATTATATTTTTTTAGTTTTTATATATACTTAAAATAAAATATTATAATTATGCTAATACTTATCTATTTATAATTTTATTTTGTAAAATTTTTAATGGTTATATTTATTAACTATAACTTTATTGATAATTGGTAGAGAATTTATACTTTCTATTACGATAAGTTATAATGATATATTATATTTTTTAGTTTTTGTTACTAAATTAAGTTAATCTAACTTAATGATATCAAATGTTGAATTAAATACAATTTTAATGCTTTCATTAATCTTGTTACTGTAGCTTTAAATTAATAATTTGACTTCATTAAACTCATAATCAATAAATTCGTATAATAAATTATATTTATTTATGTATTTAAGTATAATAAAATTTTCTCTATATTTATACTAAAAAATCTTATAATTACAGATATACATCTCTTTATTCCATAGGCTTTTAAAAGTTTATAGATAATATGATTAGTAATGGCTGCTCGAACTATATGGAAAGGAAGTATCTCTTTTGGGTTAGTTAATATACCAATTCAAGTTTTTGTAGCTACTCAAAAAGACGAATTTTCATCTTTTAATCAGTTGGATGATAAAGGTCACAAAATAAAATATAAGAAATGGTGTCCTATAGAAGAAAGAGAAGTTTCTTGGTCTGAAATAAAAAAAGGATATGAAATTACAAAAGATAATTATATAATTTTAGAAAAACAAGATTTAGATAATATCAAATTAAAAACTAGACATACAATAGAAATTAAGGAGTTCATTAATTCAGATGACTTTGATCCTCTATTTATTGAAAAAAATTATTATATTGGTCCTGATATGGGGACAACAAAGAAGAAAAACTCATCCCCATCCAGTATCAAAGCATATTCTCTATTTGTTAAGATACTCAATGAATCTAATAAGGTAGCAATAGGCAAGGTAGTTTTTAGAGATAAAGAACTTTTAGTTGCTTTAAGATCATATCAAAGAGGTCTTGTAATGCATCAACTAAAATATCTAGACGAAATAAGACCTATGGATGAGGTTGAAGGTATTTCTAACAGTCAACAGCCTAAGGTTGAGGATAATGAATTATCTTTAGGAAAGACATTAGTTGATACCTTAACTAGTCAACAATTTGATATAGGTAAATATTCAGATGCTTATGCTAAAGAATTAGAGAAACTAATAGAAGCAAAATCTAAAGGGCAAAAAATTACTGTTCAGGAAGAAGAAAAATTGGCAGATAATACGAATCTTCTTGAAGCTCTTAAAGCTAGCATTAGCACGAAAGTCAAACCACGTAGACAAAAAAGGAATTAGTAGTATTGAGAAAAGATAAGATAACTATAACAACTACGATCGCTACTACAAAATTAGAATTCAAATCAGGATATGCCATTAAATGATAAGAAGATAATAATATCTTTATAATTTACAGACATCCAACATTGTAAATCCCATAGAAATAAAACTTAATTAACCTGTATAAAATATTTTTTTTGTTATAGACGTATAAAAAAATGCAGACAGTAGGCTATTTGAGCATATTTAAAGAATTTTCTTCTTTATTATTATCATTATCTACTACCAGAAATGAATTCACACATAAACATTATGATAACTATAACCACAAATAATATTGATGTATTTGGTCAAATGACTGAAACAATATATAGATACTGTAGATGTCATCATAACTTTCAATTCATGGTCTAAGCAACCTAGATTGCAGATGTAAACATCAAATAGAAAATAAATCTAGCAGTAATAAGACATAATGAAGAATAGTAATATCAATACGACAATTTGCTAGTGTGTTACATAATGAGAAAATAAAAGGTCTGATGTAATCTAATAAGAATTCTATCTATTTCTAAAGTTAAACAGGATTAAGAACATAGCCATTGGTTAATTCATATAGCAAAAGGTTAAAAAGAATAACAAAATATCATAAAAAAAATTATCAATCACGTAAGTGATATAAAATGTAATTACCTTTTGGCATGACATTATTGACTTATTATATCATTAATGATAACTACTCTTTTCCTATATATTATAGATTAGTGATAGATGATGTTACAAGAATATAATAAAAAAAGAAATTTTGATAAAACGCCTGAGCCAAGAGGAAACAAAAAATGGCATAGAGATAATAAAAGTAGAAGATTTGTAGTACAAAAGCATAATGCTACCAAATTACATTATG
>DATFBJ010000038.1:0-11393 GCA_035253885.1 Nitrososphaeraceae archaeon | reverse complement strand
GTGTGTATGTCCACATACTAAAATATCGTAATAATTTGCAAGAATTAATGATCTTTTTAAAACTTCATTTGTTCCATGATATATCCCAAATACTTCATTATCTAAATTAAGCTCTCCAAAGTCTCCTTTAAAATCTCCTCCAATTGAAATGAAGCTTTTAACAAGGCCAATTTTTTCTCCATCATTATTACCAAGAACACCAACAAACTTTATATTTTTATTAAGATTTTTAAATTCTAGAACAATACCTGGATAGATATAATCTCCTGCATGAATAACATAATCCACGTTGTATTCATTAAAAATTTTTATTGCTTGTTTTACATTGATTATATCATCATGAGAATCTGATATAACTCCAATTATCATTGTAATAAAAACGTAATACAATACTTTATTTTTTGCGTTTAATAATAAGATAGAATCGTTCTATAGCTATCAGTATTTTATTCAGTTTTAGTCATTTGGAATGTTAAATAATTTAAAAATTACTATTTAATTAAAAATTAAATTTAATAGAATATTAGAATATTTGAATAAAAGTTAATTAAATAATTGATGAGAATATAATATTTTTTATAACATCAAATCTCATGAAAATTCCTCTAAATTTTATAATTGATTATTTAATTTAAACAACAAATTTGTGAATATTACTATTGTATATCTAAACAAACTATTATATGAAATTAATTGCTGAAATATTTTGATGAAAGAACTATTTTTATTTTTTGATTTGGGACAAACATTAATAGATGAATCCAAATTTATAAATTTTTGCGATCAAAAGCTTTTAGAATTAATTAATGGATTTGGAGGAAAAATAGATTTGAGGAATTATATTACATTAAGAAATAATATTATAAAAAATAGAATCATTGGAAATGGTGGAATAGAAGAATTAATTACTAATATTTCAAGACTCATACTTCCTAGAGGTTATGATAAAATTATTTTAAAAAAAATCAATCCCTTTATCTCTTATGGAAAAAAGGAACTATTTTGTCTTAAAAATGGGACAAAAAAAGTTATAGAAACATTATCTAACTATTGTGAGCTTGGAATAATCTCGAATCAAACAGAAGAGGCATTAGAACCATTAATAAAAGCAAATCTACTTTCGCTATTTAGGGAGATTTTTATTCCTTCAAAAACAAAAATGAAAAAACCGGAAGAGAAATTATTTCTTAATGCAATAGAATCTTCACGATTTGCTATTGCAAAATGTCTAATGATTGGGGATCGTTTGGATATTGATATTTTTCCTGCAAATAAATTAGGAATGAAAACAATAAGAATAATTGATTCCCTTTTTAATTTACAATCTCCTATAAACAGCTATGAAATTCCTACATATACTGTCAAGAAATTAGATGAGATTCCTATAATTATTAAAGATATTTTATAATTGAGTTTAAAATCATCTATGTTACAATATCTTTAATTCTATCGTTTGAAATAGCTTCTTTTATTTCCATAGCAATTCTTCTTCCTACTCCAAATGTAGTACCATAATAATACTTTGTATAAGGACTCGTAGTGGATAAAATTGGATTTCCAGGAACACGAAATGATACATCATATACATATATATCTAAATCTTTAGTAACAATACTTTGAAGAGAAAATGGACCTATTAATCCTGGAGGATATTCTTGATTTACAGTAGTTACAAATTTATCACCCAACTCAAATACTTTTTCTAACATTGATTCGCGAATGCTAGCAGGTGTATGACCTATCTCTATATTTTGTAATTCAACATTTAATTCTAATTGTTGTTTTGCTGTAAGTGATGTTGTAAAATCATTTAAATTTGTCTGTAATCTTCGTTCTATTCCTAAGAATTCAAGATCATTTCTAAGAGGAGAATAAAAAAAGTTAAAATTAAAATAAGTACCAATTATATACTCTTCTATTATTGCAGATTCTAGATCTATTCTACTAATTAATCCATTTTTTATTTTTGTTTCTGTTTTTTGCAAATAATCATTATATGAATTAACAAAGAAAAAAGCACGTTCTAACTTTCTTTTTGCTTCCTGAACTTTGACAATAGATGGTCCTGATATATCTTGAGGTTTTTGTAATTGCGGATGCTTGATTTTAGATTTATTTAACAAGTAATACTGATTTTTAGGAACTGTTCTTTCTTCTGCTCTTAAAAGTTGTCTATTTCCAAAAATAGGTATTAATAAGTTATTTTCGATATTATCATATCCAATATATACAGAAAAAGATCTATGAGCTATCATTAAAACATTTAGATTTCTTAATTTCTTTTGTAGTTCTGGATTTATAATATCAATAAACTTATCTAAAATAATTACATTATTAGATAGTCTTTTAAATCTCAAATAAGGCGTTTCTCTACCTTTTTGACAGATACAAACAGTCCTAATAGATTCATCTACAGCACCATCCATTACTTCAAGAGCTGAATGACTGCCCAAAACTCCGATATTGATATTTTTATTGTCATAATTTTTAACAATATCAATAATTTGATCTAAATTAATCATTACTAATGAAATTTTAATGGTATAATAAATAAATTGTTTAAGTAAAAGATAATAATTTTTTCATCTATCACTATCTATTTTTTTATTGATTTCATTCTCAATAGATTTCTTCAAATCTTCATTATTTTTATTAGTGTAATCAATACCCAAAGTTTCTGCAATAGATTCAAGCTTTTCCCGTTCAATATCAATATTTTCTTTTTTATATTTATCTAAATCTCGTTTAGCTTCTATCTTTGCTTTTTCAAATTCTGCTGTAGCTTTACCAAAGGATTTTGCTAATTCAGGAATTTTTTTTACTCCAAAAAATAATACCACGATAATCACTATAATAAATAACCATTCAAAACCAAAGGGCATTTGCATTAAAAGACTATCTAAAGTAATCAAACTCTTTCTGGAATATATTGAAATCAATAACAATTTAAGTGTTAAATAAATAAGAGAAAATTTTTTTTGTTAAGGATAGTTATTTATTTGCTGACAATAAAAGTAGTATTTTAAAAACGCGATAGAAATTAATATTTATATACTAATATAATAGCATTCCTAATGCAATATCATAAAGCTGCACATCTTGGACAAGAAAGGTCCAGAAAAGCTCAGATGAAATTATTTGAATATACAGGATTTTCAATGTTAACATATACTATCAAAAAAGGAAATTCTGGATTTGAGCCAGTAGGAGAAGAAATGTTAGTTGGAGATTTGAACAATGGCAAAGAAATGATTTTATTTATATGTGATAATGAAGGCTATGCAAAAGCGCAATCAAAATCCATGACAATTGAAGAAGGTAATAAAACCTTAGAAAAAATGATTCTTGACGGCTTTATAAAATTTGAAGGAGAAATCAAAACAGTGAGTGGAATTTGATTCAACTGCTATAGATGGATGATAGTAATAGCAGATTATAAATTGTATATTAATTGTATAATTATAACACTAATTCTGTTCCTATATAACTTCTACCTTGTATAGTATTAAATATATTTGTGGGATCGGAAAGAATTACTTTTGTTTTAATTTTAGATCTTTCTATTACTTTTAAAGCTACAATATCTAGCAAATCATATTCACCAGCCATTGAACTTTCTTTTAATAGCATATTTAGTAATTTAATAACTTCAATTTTCTCAAACAGTTGTGCATTGTTATTTTTCCTTGGATCGGAATCATAGATTCCATTGACGTCAGTTGCATTGATAAATTCACTTGCTCTTGTTTTTTCTGCAATCAGGGCTGAGGTTGCATTAGTACTTTGTCCAGGATGTAATCCTCCTGAAACAATTATTTTATTACTTTCAACAAATCTTCCCATATCATCTAGAGATAGGGGAACATCAGGATAAGCATAATTACCTAATGAAGCAATAAGCAATTTTGCATTTATTCTAGATATGGATATACCAAGTAAATCTAAACTTGCTTCATCTAGTCCTAACTTTCTCGCAAAATTGATATAGAGTCTTGCTATACTACCACCTCCAGTAATAACTATAGGTTGTACATTATTTGTAAGATTAATTAAAACATCACTATATTGTTTGAAGGTATTGCAATAGTCGTTATTATCCTGTCCATTTTTATCAGAAAGTCTAAAAATACTTCCACTTAATTTTATAACTACTCGTTTTTTTTGTGGATGTTCAATCATATCCGTTCTCATTTAAGATCCATATTCCTAAGCACTTTTTCAAGTTTTTCTCTATTTTCTTCAGTAGTATAAATACGAATCATATCAAGGAATCCTGTTATTGAATCAATTAATGGAATCTCTGAGGTTGGTGTTTCAAATTCTAAATCTTTATCAACTAACATTATCGAATTTAGTTCTTCTTTTGAAGGCGTAAGAGGCATTGAAGGAGCTCGGGAGATATCAATAAAGATAAATCTTTCATCAATATCCAAATATTCAGTTATTCTACCAAGAAAATCTCTAATTTGTTGATTTGCTGATTCTTTATCAAAGACATTACTTTTGTTTTGTAAAAACTTTTCATAAACACATTTGAATAATTTTCTTTTTTTGTAATCCAGAGCTAAATCTGAAGCAAATTTATTTCCTTTTAAAGAACAAATAACATCTATAGTTTTTTCATCTGTATATTCCAAATACTCTTCAATAGAAATATTTGAAAAATGGAATTGTTTATCTGCACTTGCAAGAGAATGCAATAACATTACTTCACCTGCTCTAACAGTTTTATGGAAATATACAGCTTTAAACATTTGATATCTTGAGATTAACATAGATTCAAGTGAATTAATTGCAGATTTATTTATACCCAAGTGACCATTTGAAAGAACTTCAAAAGAACTAATTAACCTATAATAATCAACTTTTCCATATTCTGTTCCAGTAAAGAAACTATCTCGAGGTAAATAATCCATAATATCGGCAGATAAACTTCCTGCTATAATCTCATTATAAAATATATTTTGAGTTTCTCCAAAAGAAAGTTTAGAAACATAATCAGGATCGTATCCATATTGTCCTAAAATATCAATAATTATTGTTTCTTTAATTATTTTTTTTCCAATTATTTCATGACTAATTTTTTTCTTCTTCTTTGGCTTATTTTGTAGAAGAACTTCTTCAAAAAGATGAGAAAAAGGTCCATGACCTATATCATGTAATAGCGCCGCTATGCGTAAACTTTCCACATCTTCCTTACATTCTATATATCCTTTATCAAGAAGAGTCTGAGCCGCCAATCCCGCTAAGTGCATGGCTCCTATAGAATGTTCGAAGCGTGTATGCTGAGCACTAGGATATACCAAGTGAGCACCAGCTAGCTGTCTTATTTTTCTCAATCTTTGAAAAACTTCAGTATCGATTATTTTTTTTTCTACTTCTGTAAATCGAATATATTTATGGATAGGATCTGTTATTTCTCCTGTAAATTCTAAAACCATCTAAGTAAAATATTAAAAAATATCTTTTCTTATAAATGGTATTAATATCATAAATACAAATAAATTAATTATTTTGAATATACAAAAGAAATAGTGTAAATTTTTTTTCAAATACGATAGTATTTATATAGAAATAAAAAATTTATTCAAGAATAAGAATAATAGCTTCAAATATGATTCAATTTTAAAACGCATGTTTGATATTTATTATATCCAATATTTTAACAGATATAATAATTAATTATATACTAGTAATGTTCTAGTAATAATTATTTTCCTATTTTAGATACAAATCATAATGATAAACAATTATTGTAGATATCATTGAACAATCACTTGTAAATTGTTAAATAATTGTTTTAATTCTGTACAGGATCCAAAGATATCAAGATTTATACTTGATTGAATTGAGATTTTTGCACTTCTGAACACTAATCCCTTTTCACAATATTTTATTTCGCGTAACTTGTCTAAACGTTCGCTAATAACATCATCAGTTTTTAAAATATGTCCTCTTTGTGCATACAGAATTATTCTCATATCTGTGATCAAAACGTTATACTTTTTTTCGCCATATTTTACATTTGTTTTGCTATGGAATCTAATATTTTCATCAGGAAGAAGAAATTCTTGAATCGGCATATTTAATATGAAAAATACTATTGATACTATTTATTATCCATAGTCATAACTAATTATCCAATTTGATAATTTAATTAAATATCATATTTACAAAAAATCTTTTAAATAACATTAACAATATTATTCCCTTTATTAATTATAAAGTTATTTTTTGATTTAAAAATAAATATCAAATATATTTCACTAACAAGATCATTCTTTAAGCAAATGCCTTCAGAAATGTCTTTGAGAGAACATTTTTCCGAAATGAGATCAAGAATACTGAGGGTTTCGGTTATTATTTTGATAATCATTGTATTTTGTATTACATTTGGATTTAAGGTTTATTCAATTAATTTAAGTATAATAAATATATCAACTACTCTATATCTTCCATTTATCTATCCAGATCCTTTTAATAATTTAGCTATACAGATTACCTCTTTTATGAAAGATTCATTACTCCCCCTAGAAGTTAAACTTATTCAGACTGCTCCAGGACAAGCTTTTTTTGCTCAAATATATGTAGCAGCATTATTAGGAATTATTGTATCAATTCCATTATTAACTAGAGAAATATATGAATTTATTTTACCTGCAATAGAAGAAAAAGAAAAAAAGAGAATTAACTTTATTAAAATGGTAATTTATACTGTAGGTTTATTTATTATTGGTCTTATTTTTTCATATTCACTTGTAATTCCATTTACGCTTGAATTTTTATATAAATATGGAGAATCGATTGGTGTAGAGACTTTTTTAAATATTAATGATTTCATTACTTTTGTATTACAATTTCTTATTGCTTTTGGAATTTCGTTTGAACTTCCACTAATAATGTATATTATATCCTTATCACAGATAATAGATCGTGATTTTTGGAGAAAGAATTTAAGATATTCAATAATTATAATAGTAGTTTTTGGAGCTATAATTACCCCTGATGGTAGTGGTGTAACAATGTGGTTAATTGCTGGACCAATGATTATCTTATATATAATAGGTATTTTTCTTGTTGAATTTAAAATCCTGAAAAAACAAGTTTAACATTTTTATTCTTTTTATTTTTGGTAATATTGTATAAAAAGATTAAATTTTAATAGAATGTAAACCTGATAGAAGAGTATAGTGACGCAAGAATATTCCATTAAACATGAAAAAAAAACAAGTAATACATCAACTAATAGTATATTAGAACTACCAGAAAATAAAAAGGTCATGTTATTGTCATCAATTTATTCTGGTGAAGATCAGAAAGTTTTATTAAAATTTTATGATCCAGAATTACAATTAATATATTACTGGAAAGATAGAACTAATCATAAACCATATTGTTATACAAAAATAGAATATAAAGAAAAGACAGAAGAAATTATAGAAAAAGAGCCAAAATACAAAGCAATACAAAATAAAAAAATGGATCTAATTACAGATAAGGAAATTAATGTAATAAAGATTATTGCTCCAGACCCTTTATCGATAGGAGGAACCAACAATAGTATAAGAGAGAAGTTAACTGCATGGGAAGCCGATATAAAATATCACGAAAATTATTTATATGATAATGCACTTGTTCCCGGTACTTATTATTATAGAAAAAATGATGACATTTATCAATATAAATATGAAATAGATCCACAAATACATGATAAACTTAGCAAATTAATTGATAACAATATTCAGAATGTACTTGATAACAAAATAAAAAATTATAACTATTATATCGCCCAATGGGTTGATCTATTAAATCAACCAATTCCGAATATGAGAAGAATAGCAATAGATATTGAAGTACAATCTGAAGAGGGAAGAATTCCTAACCCACGAGATCATGACAAAAAAGTAATTGCTATAGGATTAGTAGGTAATGATGGTTTCAGAAAAGTATACATATTACACGATAATGATTCATCAAATGACAAAAAACCATTTATTCCAGAAGCAGAAGTAGTAAAAACTGAAAAAGAATTAATCCTAGCTGCATTTAAAGATATAAAAAATTATCCTATTATTCTTACCTTTAATGGAGATGATTTTGATCTTCCATATCTATATATGAGATCGCAAGACATACGAATAGATCCAATAAATAAAGAAATCATAAAAAAAGAAGAGATTCCATTTATTGTAAAAAGAGAAACATTTGTAAAAAGAGGAATGCAAGCAGAACCGGTAAATATCAAACATGGAATTCACATAGATTTATTTAGAACATTTCAAAATAGATCAGTTCAGATTTATGCTTTTAATCATAAATATGCAGATTATACTTTAAATTCTATTTCTGAAGCTTTACTTAATGATCACAAAATAGAATTTGAAGGCGATATATCAGATATCCCTATCCACAAGTTGGCAGAGTATTGTTTAAAAGATGCAGATCTTACATTAAGACTTTCAACATTTAACGATAACTTATTAATAAAATTACTAATAGTAATTTCGAGAATTGCGCATTTACCAATCGATGACGTTTCAAGATTTGGAGTGAATCAATGGATAAGGGGGATGTTATATTATGAACATAGGCAAAATAATGCTCTAATACCTAGGAGAGATGAGCTCATATCAAAAGGAGTCGCTTCTACTACTGCAATAATTAAAGAAAAAAAATATCGAGGAGGTCTTGTAGTAGAGCCTAAACTAGGAATCCATTTTAATGTAGTAGTTGTTGATTTTGCCTCACTTTATCCAAGTATTATAAAAGTTCATAATTTATCATATGAAACTGTAAATTGTTCTCATCAATCATGCAAAAATGATTCAGAACAACAAATTCCAGGAACAACTCATTGGATATGTAAAGAGAGAAGAGGTTTGACATCTCTATTAATTGGATCCCTAAGAGATTTAAGAGTAAGATACTACAAACAACTTTCAAAAGATAAAACAGCAACTATAGAAAGTCGTCAGCTTTATGAAGTAATTAGTCAGGCTATAAAAGTAATATTGAATGCTAGTTATGGCGTTATGGGAGCAGAAATATTTCCACTTTATTGTCTTCCAGTAGCAGATGCTACTGCAGCAATAGGAAGAGTAACAACAACACGAGCAATAGAAAAATGTAAAGAAATTGGTATCGAAGTAATATATGGGGATACAGATTCCTTATTTTTGAAAAACCCATCGCCGGAAAAGGTAAAATCAATTTCAGAATGGGCAAGAAATCATTTAGAAGTAGATTTAGAAATAGATAAAACATATAGATATGTTGTCTTTAGCGATTTAAAAAAGAATTACCTTGGAGTATTACAAGATGGTACAGTAGATGTAAAAGGATTAACAGGGAAGAAATCTCATACACCGCCATTTATAAGAAAGGCATTTTACAGAATTCTAGAAATACTAAAAGAAGTAAATTCTGAAAAAGATTTTGAAAATGCAAAAGAGAAAATTAGAAAAGTAATAAAGAGTTATGCTAATGATTTAGAAGCAGGTAAAATTAATCCATCAGAATTAAGTTTTAATGTAATGGTTAATAAATCACCAGATAGGTACGGAGAGAAAACAAATAATTCGAAGGTAAAATCAATTGCCGATGGAAAAAATATTGATTATATTACTTACAAGGGATTACCTCAACATATTAAAGCTGCACTATTACTTCATCAATCAGGAAGGAAAATCAAAGCGGGAGATATAATTTCATATGTTAAAACCAAAACTAATGATGGTGTTAAGCCAGTGGAATTGATTAAAAATACAAATGAGATTGACACAGAAAAATATCTTGAAGCTATGGAATCAACTTTTGATCAATTACTATCTGCGTTAAACTTTAACTTTCAATCTATATTAGGAAAAGATAGACAAGCTAATTTGGATGAATTATTTTGGTCTAAAACTAAGTAAATAAAAATATTAAAATAAAATAAATCAGCAGAAAAAACAATTTAATTTGTAGTTATATAAAGCAAAGAAAGTTGAATTCTCTAGAAAGATTAGATAAATTATTCATTATCCCTGAAAAAACAAATGCAAAATGTAGTTTTGGCGATTTCCCAACAAAAATAACATTTCAAGATTCTAATGCAATTTTATATGGAATACCTTTAGATATTACTACAAGTTTTGGTAAAGGTACTTCTTATGGTCCTGAAGCAATCAGAATAACCTCTGCAAAACAGATAGAATCTTTTGTATTAGATGAAAATAAAGAGATTTATGAAAAAATAAAGATATATGATATAGGTGACTTGATACTAGTCAATTCAAAAAGAGAAAATAAAAATAAGAAGATTTCTGAAAATAATTTTAACAGAATTGCATTAAAAATAGAAAAGATTAATTCAATAATAAGAAAAGAAAAAAAAATCCCAATTATATTAGGAGGAGAACATACATTATCATATTTTAGTATAAAATCAATTTCTCAGGAAAATCCTGTAATAATTCATTTTGATGCACATCGAGATATGAAACCAATTTATGAAGGAAAAAAAATTTGTCATACAACACCCTTTTTTCATCTTATTAATGAAGGTTATATTAAAGGAAAGGATATTATTCAAATTGGAATTCGTCAAACTGACAAAGAAGAAAATGATATTGCTAATAATAATGGTGTTAATACCTTTACTGGATGGGAAATTAACAAAAACATCCATCACGTTAAAGAAGAAATAAATAAGTTAACAAATAACAGAAACTTGTATATTTCTTTTGATATTGATGTATATGATATCTGTTATGTTCCTTGTACTGGGACTCCTGAACCATTTGGACTAAATCCTTTTCAAATAATAGAAATATTAAGATCAATAAATAATACTGCAAAACTTATTGGAATCGATATTGTAGAAGTTGCAGTTAAGAATAATGACTATAGAGAAGGGACTTTAGCAACTCAAACACTTTATAGAATTTTTTCAAATACTAAATTGTAAAGATAATAATAAAATATTATAAATGTGGTTAAAAAAAGATGTGTGTTTCACCGTCTATAGGATTATTATTATTATTGTCGTCATCAACAAAATAAATATAATATCTTTTTTTCTTTGTATAATAGTAGTAGTTGTATAGTAATAGAGGTATATACTAATTCTAATTCTATTAGTTGACCTTTACGTATACTAGTCAATTTCTCCTTCTTCTCAATCAAAATATATTAATCGACAAATTGACGTTGACGCTTAAAGAAGATGGATAAAGAATTTTTGTTTGTGTACTAACATAACATTCATTCAGTCAGGTGCGTTGGGTTGTTGGTGATGGCAGGCTGAACATCTCGCCGAAGCTTGATGATTACACCTCCATTCCATCAATGCTATCTTCTATAGCTACCCTCCTCCTTGCGGAAGGCTGTCTTTTCTCGAGAATGGCTTCCTC
>DATFBJ010000037.1:0-5663 GCA_035253885.1 Nitrososphaeraceae archaeon | reverse complement strand
TTTCAAATATATTCTTTTTAATAGTAATTATCAATAAAATAGTAGAGACAATAGAGCATCTGTATAATATTGGCTTAACTGACAATATCAAAGAAGACCTTATTACCATTGTAATCATCAATTCGGAAAATGTACAATAATAAATATATGAAACAACATACATCTTAGTTTATGATGTTATCAGCTATGGCTAAAGAAACTACAATTAAAAATACATTAAAATGGATATTTAGTGGTTTCAGTATATTCTTTATTGGTATGTTATTTTTCATTGTAGTCTATGATGCTTTAACAGGTGCATCTTCCCAAACAACAGAAGAATACTGTGCAAAGTATGGTTTTTTAGCAACACCTGATTGTTGGTAATAAGTAATAATAATAATAATAGAATAAGATTTTATTTATTTAGATAGATATGAAGAAGGAGGAATTATTTCTCTTACTTCTATATCATGTATATCAAATTCAAAATCATTTGCTTTGATTATTACAGTTGGAGAACCCCATGTAATTGCTTGACCATTTGTCTTAGCACCACATTTTGTCATACTATCTCCCCAATTGCCATTATCTATCAATTCATGTACTTTTTTATAAGGTCCTTTACCACCATTTTCTACATCTACCCAACTTTCTAGTTTTACTGCAGTATCATTTATGTTGTATACTATACCTTTGAAACCAATTATTTTATCATATATTTTTTCTACACTTCCTACATTTATATCTGGATTATACCTTTCCCATTCATAATTAATATGATATTGTTCTTTTTTCATTCTTACATGTCCTTCATTTGATATATTGTTATGGTAACTTGATCCTCCACAAAAAAATTGGGGTTCATCATTAGATTTTTTATAATCATTATCAAGTTGACTATGTGATATAGATCTTGTTACCAATGAAAGAGCATGTTGATCTCCTTTAGAACGTGAGGAATCGAGAAGTTTAAAAATTAAGGTGACTTCTACATTTTTCCAGTCAGTTGGTTTATGCCAATATCCTATCTCTTTTAATTCAGAGAAATTCCAACTCTTTACTATACTTTTGGACATATTTTTATCTACTATTTGCTTATCTGGAATTATTCCTGCATTCCTGGTATGAATATCTATCCTAGGCTTTCCACCATCCACTCTCCAACTGCCATCAACATTTTGTTTTGTAAATACTTTTTTGTTTTTTACTTCGTCTACTTGGACTTTATCATTTGGATTAGTAATATTAAACCTATATTTCTCTCCATTAGGTACAGATTGATAAACCTTAGGTATTACTATTTGTTTTATAGGAGGAAAGAAGGATTCATAAAGAGGATCTATTTGATAAGATTTTTTTGAATTACTCTTTTTGTTACTATCTTCTTTATTTTTATCTTTATCATTATCTTCTTTTGTCTGTTCTTGCTCTTTTTTTTCTTCTTTCTCTCCTTTGTTATCGTTATCATTACTGTTATTATTGTCTGGTTCAGCCAGAATAAATAATAATGTAGATAATTGATTACTACTAGAATAATTATAATTAATAATAGTTATTATTATAATAACAATTAATATAAAAAATAATGATAATATTATAGTTTCTCTATTATTCATTGTTTTTTTTACCTAATATTTACTATTTTGATAGATAATAATTACCTATATATACTATAGAATTTAATTACTAATTTATAGTGTCCAATAATATAATTTACAATAATTTTCTTAAATTTGTACATACAATGAAGAAAATATATATATTGATTTGTTAGAAAAAGTAATTACTTAATACTTTTTGTAATTTTTAATGTGATATTATTTATATATTATTATTATTAAATTAGTAAAAAAAATAATATATTATAAATCATATGCTTTTAGCAGATACAAAAAAAATTAAAATTTGTTATATCTGATAAAAAAAGAAAAAATTTGAAAATAAATTTTTCAACTTAAATAAATAAAAAGATATGAATCAGAAAATGATGCTAATATAACAAATGATGCTGTAAAAGCATAGTATTTGAAGAATTTATGTCAAGAGACTCAAAAGAAAGAAAAAAATTAGTTTATCTATTATTATCGCGCTGGCAAGGAATTTACGTTATCAAAGCTCTTTACTAATCTCTTTTCACATTCTTGGCCCTCTGGTGGGGCTAAATCCTCACTTGCAACACAGGCATGATATCTATCTCCGATTTGTATTTTGCCAATGTCTGTATCTCTGTCAAATGTAAATGTTCTTGATATTGTATTACTGTCACTTTTATCAAGTTCAGCTTGTACATCTTGTATAACTTCTGATTTTATTTGACCCTTTATCATAGCAGCGATTATTAATTTTTCTGTATCTTTTTTATCTGCTAAAGGAGAATATATTTTTATTTTAACAGTATCACTACTATTTGTATTATTATTATTATTATTATTGATTGTATTCAGACTTGCTTGATAAAGTGCTTGACTTTTAGAATAGACTTGAGAATCAGGTTTAAATAAACTGATTTTAGTAGGATTGCCTAAAATATCGCCTTCATTACAATCAAATTTTGTTATGGGAATAGTAGTAGTTTGTTTTGATACATCATCTCCTCCTACTTGATATGCACATACAAAGAATTCATCTGGAGTATTTGCTTTAACTATCTCATTCTCTTCATTTACTTTTAAATCAACATTTAGAATATTCTTATTCTTGTCTATAGAAGATATAGGAATATCTTTCTTACTCTCTTCACCATTTATAAAACCAATAACTCGTATAAATTTTGTATTTTCAATATCTATATTTTTTAAATTTATACGTGATGTGACGACCAGTTTATCTTGTTTTTTATTGTCATTATCATTTTTTTCAGCAAAAACCATTTTAGAATTAGTAGAGAAGAATAAAAGAATACTAGCAAGAATTACAAAAAATATAAAACCAAGACATTTAAAAGTTTTGTATACCATTTATTGTAACTATATATGAGTTATTATGAACTATATAGGACTTTAGTACAAATTTTCATTATAAAAATTATAATAACTTTATCTAAAAATTTTCATGATTCAGAAAAATCTCAAATATAATTAGATACTCGAATTGGCAATACTAACATTTTAACTTCGTCTTTCAATTTTTCTAACGGTATAGGTTTTTCGATTATTTTATCTATTCTTAAATTACTTGATTTATCAATAACAAGATTGTTTTTGATATATGCAGTAATAAGTATAATTTTAATGATAAAATTTACATCAATATTTCTAATATGTTTGATAAAATCTAATCCAGACATTTGAGGCATACTATAATCTGTTATAACTAAAGAACAATTATTTACATTGCTATTGAGAAAATTTAATGCTTCAATAGGATTTGAAAATGGTATTATTTTTAGTCCATTGGATGTTAAATATTCGGTAAAGAGTTCAAGAATATCTTTTTTATCATCGACCAATAAAATGTATTTAGTATTATCATGATTATTATTGGTATTGATATCTATTGACATATTAGATTTATCTATTATTGTAATGGCAGTTTTAGCATTTAAACAATATTATATCAAGTTATATTCCAATTGATATAAAATCAGAATTTCTATTATAAATGATAAGTCTAAATATTAAGGAAAATTAATAGCCCAAAATTTTATAATAATTTAAAAGTTATAATGATAAGTGAACATTAGGTATTAAAAAAATTAATATCAAAAATGGAGGATAGTAAAAACCTTCTTTAGATGAATTAAAATATCAGCTTTATACTGGACAAATTAACAATTGAAATTATATGAAAAGGCAAAAATTAATTACAAAGGTAATTATAATTAAATAAAAATCCATAATCTATATTTTTTCAATTATAAAATTACATCAATTAATTATATTTATTATTTTTAATATCTGAAAATTAAAATCTTAAATAGCTTTAATAGATAAAGTAAAATAATCGTAAATGAGGTTTATAGACTTTGAGTATTACCGCCACTTTAGATGAAATTGATATTAAAATTCTTAGAAAATTGATTTCTGATGCTAGACTTTCATACCGTAATATAGCTGAGCAAATAGGAGTTTCTCCTCCCACTGTACTTGCTAGAGTAGAAAAGTTAGAGAAAAATAAGATTATTAAATCTTATTCAGCATTACTTGACCATGAAAAATTAGGATATGACTTGACAGCAATAATTGAAGTTACTGCTATAAAAAATAAGGTAGTTGAGGTTGAAAAGGTATTATCAAAATATGAAAATGTATGTGCTATTTATGATATTACTGGTTTAACCGATATGATTATAGTAGCTAAGTTCAGAAATAGAAAAGAATTAAGCAATTTTGTTAAAAAAGAATTATCGATTCCATCTGTCCAAAGGACTAATACTCATCTTGTATTTATAACAGTTAAAGAAGATTTTAAGTTATTATAGAAAAAATATAGCTATATTTTACTAAACATTATATAATTAAAATAATCCATATTTTATCTTAATGATATAATTACTATATTTATCAACAAAATATTGAATTAACAAGTGTAATTTAATTCAAGAATAATATTTTATTATCTTAGCAAACGTTAATTAAAACTAAAAAATTCTTTATAGATGTTAAATAAAACAATACAATTGTTTATATTATAGTGTTTCTTTATTATAATATGCAGATTACAAAGCGTTCTTTAAATCAACAAGTTGAGAATGTTGTAAAAACATTGAATGAATCAAATATAAAATGGGTTAGACTGAATTTCTGTGATCCATTTGGATTGCTACAACAAATAAGTGTTACTAGTAAAGAAATAACTGAAGAATCTTTTAAAAAAGGTATTCCACGATTAGATGGTAGCTCAATTAAAGGATTTAAAGAGATCCATGAATCAGATATGGTACTTAAACCAGATCCTTCTACTTTTAACATCTTGCCGAATTATTTTGATAAAGATCACCACAACAAAAATAATAACTATGAATCAAAAGCTGCACGACTTATAGTTGATATATATGAAGGTTTCAATGGCCGACGTTACTTGCGAGACTCTCGTTATATTGCACAAATGGCTGGGGAGTCTGCAAAGAAAAGAGGTTTTGAACAAAGTTATTGGGGTCCAGAATTAGAATTCTTTGTATTTAATAAAATGACATTATTACCAAATCCAATGTCATCAATTAATTGTTCTGGAGGTTCTGGATATTCTATTGAATCAGCTGAAGCACCATGGGGTCAGACTAATGGAAGTTCAGGATACACAATTCCTTTTAAAAGCGGATATTTTCCAGCACCTCCTGTAGATAGCTTGACAGACTTTAGGGATGAAGTATCTGATACATTGAAAGAATATTTTGGAATTAATGTAGAAGCTCATCATCATGAAGTCGCAACTGCTGGACAGTGTGAAATTCAGATAGAATATGATCAACTAGTCCCTATGGCCGATAAGGTAATCACATACAAAAAAACAGTAAAAGAGACTGCAGCAAAACGTAATATGATCGCAAATTTTATGCCAAAACCTATAGCTCTAGATAATGGATCGGGTATGCATGTTAGTCAAAGTTTATGGGGAAGGAAAAAAGGGGATGAGAAGCAAAACAATAATGAACATTCTGATGATAACAATGAGCATAATCTAGTTAATTTATTTTACGATCCTGCAGATGAATACGCCGAACTAAGTCAAACAGCACTTTA
>DATFBJ010000036.1:0-3742 GCA_035253885.1 Nitrososphaeraceae archaeon | reverse complement strand
AAAAAGTAGATTTACCAACATTAGCTTTACCAATAATTCCTATTATCATAATTGAATCATTTCTATTAATATTAGCAGTATTTTTTATTTTTCTATTTGATTTACTACAAATTGTTAACAAATTGTAAAAGATGTTATATTTTTATCATATTCCCTTGATAAAAATATAAATTATACTATTAGTTATAAGTTTACTTCAATTTAAGAACATTGCACAAATACCATCTTTTATTTTATTCTATAATTTTTAAATATTCACAATGATAGCTTAAATCAAGTCAAAGGATCTTGGCAGGAATAGTAGCAATTTATAATTTTGATGTTAAGAGAGAATCTTATGACGAGATCCTATTTTACCTTATTAGTGCAATGCGAATGCTCCAACACAGAGGAAAGGCCTACTGGAAGATGGTTGTTGGAGAAAAAGTTTTGGAAAGTGAAGGCTCTCTTCCATCAAATCCTATTTTAGCAAGATTGATAAAAAAAAAGAATTTAGTTGGTTTAAATGCTATTGGTTATCTTTCTAAACGAGCTCCAATATATCCTAGTATGAATTATCTCAATATTGCATTAGATGGTTTTCTTATCGATACTGAAAAGTTATATCTCAATCCTTACGTAGGATCAGCAAAAGATGCAGATCCGCTTTCTCAAATTTGTACTATATTTTTTAAGTTATTGAATGAGAGAAAAGATTATTGTAAAGCAGCTGAATTTTTAGATAGACATCTACTTGGAAATATTATTCTAAAAGTAAATGATTCAATTTTTGTATATCGAAATAGTACTGGTTTTAAACCATTAATAATGGCATCACATAAAAACTTGGTAATTTTTTCATCAGAGAATTCTTTACAAGTTTCATTTTCTGATCTAAAATATTCTGATGTTAAAATGGGACAATTGCTTAAGATTTCAAATAAAAATCATATACAAGAATTAACAACTCTGAACAATCATAAAATGATAATGGATCCTTTTGAGTTTATCAGAGAATCCCATGTAACTACTACTTTTAATGGTAAAAGTGTATATACAATCCGAAGAAATATCGGAAAAGTTCAAGCTAACTATTTATCAAAATATATTGATCTTGATACAGTTTACGCAGAACCAGATTATACTCGTCCAATGGCTCTTGGAATGGGATTAGAATTGCAAAAATCATTTTCCAAATTTGAAATTTCAGAAGGAGTGATCAAAGATAGATATGATGATTCAGATCATATGATAGATTTTTCAGAGGAAGAAAGCAAAAATAAGTTACTTACTACTGGAAAGTCACTTAAATTTATAGTAGAAGATATAACTAAAAATAAAAAAGTAGCTTCTATTCAAGGAACTATTCAAACAGGAAGTACAGCAAAAGAAACAATTCATTATCTGAAAAAAAGTGGAGTAAAAAAAATAGATATAATAGTTTGTTATGTTCCTACAATTGATGGAAGACAAGTAGGATTATATACTTCTAATAGGGATTTTATTGCTAATAAATATATAGGAAAAGTCACCTCAATAAATCAACTTAATGATTTTATTGCTAATGAGCTTAGATGTCAAAAATTATTTTATAATTCTCCATTTTTACTGGCTAAAGGAATAGGTGTTTCAGAGAATAATTTATGGTTTCCAGAATGGATAAGGTTTTTAGATTATGAATAATAAAATAATGAAGGTAGACCCAGAAATTTATAGCTTATTGCAAAAAACTCCCGAAAAATCATTTATAATTTTATCCGATGTTATGTATGATGCCATACATTTTATAAAAAAACTTGAGTTATTATTCTATATTACAAATAAACATCTAGCACTTGGTAATTATTCTATTTTAATAATTAGTCTTGAGACAAATAAAGGAACTATTATCATGAAATATGATGAAGGATATCGTGGAGATAATGCTTTTGATAATGCAATAGAAATTTTAACTCAATATAGTGGATTATCATCGTTAATTAATAGAGCTTTAATTGAATTAGATCAGATTTAATTTATTATATTTTTGAGATTTCAGAAGTAATATGAAATATATCTGATAATAAATTTATTCTAAGAGGCCACTCAAAATTTTTATTCCATGGTTGATTAAATAAGATGCCTTTTTTGGAAGTTTTATATCGATTATATTATGAGGTGCATCATCTATTAAAATATCAAATGGATAAATACTCTTTGGAGTAGAATCAAAGACACATATTAGTTCATCACAATGTATATCATTAGTCTCTAACCAGTTATATACATAAGGAATTGTTTTTCTTTCTCTTTTTGTTATGATTGATATTCTATAATTTTCTGATTTTAGTCTTTCTATAATTTTTCCAATATCTTTTTGAGTAGGAGGAATATCTTTCCATCTATATTTCCATATGTTAGAAAATAAAGATTCGCTTTCAATTTCAGTTATTGGTAAAATAGTATGAATATCCCATACAATTATATCTTCTTTTGCTATATTTGCATCTTTTAATCTATTATATTCATTAACCCAAGTTATCAAAACATCTGCTAAAACTGAGTCTAGATCCATGGCTATGGTCTTATCCAATCCAAGATATTAATGATAATACTTATAAATAATATATTTTCTATATTTAAATAATTATCATTTTCAATACTAATTAAAATATAAATTAGTTTATTATTTATTTAACTATATGAGTTGTTCCGATGAATATGTTTATAATGATAAAGAGAATAACTTGATCAATATCTCTCCAAGTTTACAAGTAAAACTTCGTAAAGCAAAGTATGGTGTATTTAACCATTCAGCCGTAGAATTGTGCCATTGGACTAAAAAGTCATTTTATAACGAAGGAAATTGTTATAAGCACAAGTTCTATGGGATTTCTACACATCAATGTATGGAAATGACTCCAACTGCGATGAACTGTGAGAATAGATGTGTGTATTGTTGGCGTCCAACTGAATTCTATGATACATTACAAATGCCTGAGGATTTAGTTGATGAACCAGATGCAATTATACATTCACTCTTAAAAGAAAGAGAACGATTAATTATAGGATTCTATGGAAATTCTAAATCCAATAAGAAAAAACTAGATGAATCGTTATTTCCTGCTCATTATGCTATTTCCTTATCAGGTGAACCAACTATGTATCCAAAATTACCCAACTTAATTAAATATCTTAAATCATTAGAGCATACTAAATCTATTTTTTTGGTAACAAATGGTCAAGAGCCAGAAATGATTAAACGTCTAATAAAAGAAGATGCCTTACCAACTCAATTATATTTATCAACTAATGCCTCAAATAAAAAGATGTTTTATCAAATAAATAGACCAAAATATAAAGATGCTTGGGATCGATGGCTTGCTTCATTAAATCTTCTATCAGAAATTAATACACGAACAGTATTAAGAATGACTCTAATTCGTAACTATAATAATGATTTAACAAATATACCTGAATTTGTTGATGTAATTAACCAAGGAAATCCAAATTTTATTGAAATTAAATCATATATGCATATAGGAATGTCTATTAATAGACTAAAGCAAAGTAATATGCTTGAATTTGGTGAAGTAAGAGAATTTACTAAAATTCTTCAAAAAGCTCTACAAGGTTATAAGATAATGGATGAAAGTGAAATTTCCCGAATAGTAGTATTACAAAATCATAATCGATATACTGACCGATGGATAAAGGAATATTTTGAAGAGAATATTGTCAATGAGCAGACATAATTAATTGATTTACTACTTTTTAATTTTCT
>DATFBJ010000035.1:0-2399 GCA_035253885.1 Nitrososphaeraceae archaeon | reverse complement strand
GTTAGAACTTGTACAAAATATTGAGCAAGGATTTTATCAAATTTAAAAAAAGTTAAATATATGTCAAAAATGCTGCAATTCTTTTTTCTATAACTGTTGACTTTTATTATTCACATCATCATCATCATCATATTCGTTCATAAGTATTAAAGTAAAAAATTAAAACTATTATTTTGTTTTATTATTATCTCTGTGAACAACTTCATTCAGAAATATTCAATTCAAAGTAATCACTTTATAATATAATACTACTACCAAAGTCATTACAAAATTCTTAATAATAACATGAAACTCTGCCTATACCATGTCATTCTTTTATGTTTCTATCAAGAGTACTTTTGATAATTTTATTTATATTACTTTTATACCAAGCAATTTCCTTTAACAATTAAAGATTTTCTTTAATCATTTCAGGATATTCTTTTATATATTTATTTTAAATGACTAATAATGAATAATAAATTTATAAATATAGCTACAGAAGAAGATAATAAAAGAAAAAAAATAAGAAAAGGTAACAGTAGTAGTACAATAGCTACTGTTTATACAATTAGCCTAGGTGTTTTTTTGATCTTGGGAAGTATGTCATTGTTATCACCAGCATCAATAAATTATGTACCCAAAGCTTTTGCAGTTGAGGAATCAGAAATCCAAACAATAGATATCAATTTTAATGAACCAACTATTGCAGAATTAGATGATGTTGCTGTTGAAATACAGCCAATCCAAAATATAGAAACAGGACTAACTTCTCTAAACATGAAGGTAATGGACAAAGATACTAAATTACCTTTAACTCATGTAGACTGGTTAATATCAATAAAAGATCAAAATAATAACAACAAGTTATATGAAAGTTCTACTCTTCATTCACATGTTGGTGTAAACAATTTTGAATATGCATTAGATAAAGGCACATATAATATTTTGACTCAAGTAGCTTCTCTGGGTCCAAAAATGATGGGAATGGAGGTACCAGGAATGGCCCAAACTAGAATGTTAGAATCAGGTGATCCAATGGAAGGATGGAAAACAGATCCAAACAAATTCTTTGGATTTAAAAATGTTAATTTCAAACTAGATGTTGATAATGGTGTTACAACAAATGCGGATAGTGAATTAGCAGCAGGTTCAGACACCAATCTACAAGACCCAAATAAAAATTCAATAACAGTTAGTTCTGAAACCGGACAGAAAGTAAATGTAAAACTTGTTACTGTTCCTGAAAAAATAGTAGCAGGTCAGCCAGCAACTGTTGCATTAAATATAATGACAGAAAATGGTACAAGTATAACTCATCCTGATGGTTTGATTACACTAGCAAAAGATGATGGATTCACTTTGTTACAGTCTGCTGAAAAAGGAGATCCAATGATGCCAGTGAATGGTGCATTCCATGGACATACTGGGCAATTAGCATTTGATATAGTATTTCCACAGGCTGGAGTTTACACTTTAGATGCTGAATTGAATTCACTTCCAGTTTCAAACGTAATGTTTGGAAAAGTTGATTCACAATTTAATATTGAAGTAGCTGATAGTACAGATGATGCATCACCAGCAGCAGCAACGACAACAACAGCTGAAACAGTAACTGCAGAAAGTACTTTTTCCTCTTCCTCTGAAGTTACAACTCCTATTAACCAAATATCAATAGTAGGACAAGAAGCACCATTTTATTCACCTGTAAATAAAGAAGTTAAACAAGGCGATTCAATAAAATTCAAAAATGATGATGCAATAGTACATGTAATTGCAAGTACTAGTGATAAAATTGGAACTGTATCGCCAAATGCTGATGGTAAGTTTGATACAGGTATTCTAATGATGGGACAAGAAAGTAACGATATAACTTTAGATGAAACTAGAACAATAAATTATTTCTGTACAATACATCCATTTATGCAGGGTTCAATAACTGTCACATAACATAATGCATAATTTTTTTTCTTTTCCTTATTTTTTATTTAGAGAATAAAATTAATAATTAAAATGTTTAACAATATCATACAAACAATTAATCCTGCTATAGGAGAAGTTCTTAAAGAATATCTTATTGCAGATAAACAACATGTATCATCAGTTATTGATAAATCTAAAAAGGCATCCAATAATGGATGGAAAAATGATATTCACAAGAGAAGAGATGTATTATATAGAGTATCACTAGAACTAAAAAAAGACAAAGAAGAACTTGCTAAAGTTGCCACAAGAGAAATGGGCAAACCACTAAAGGAAGCAAAGTCAGAAATAGAAAAATGTGCTACAGTAGTGGAATTTTATGCCTATAATGGAGAAATATATTTACATGAAGAATCTATTAATACTGATGCAAGAAAGAGTATTATAAAATTTGAACCATTAGGTGTTATAGCAAGTATAATGCCATGGAATTTTCC
>DATFBJ010000034.1:0-3933 GCA_035253885.1 Nitrososphaeraceae archaeon | reverse complement strand
AGTCATATTGCCACCGGCCATGTCGCCGCCGCCCATGTCGCCGCCGCCCATGTCGCCGCCGCCCATGTCGCCGCCTTCGCCTTGTGCTAATACACTAACAAATGCTGCTGGTATTCCTGCAATTAAAGCAAATGCAAGAATAGATGAAATGATTATTGCATGAATTTTTGAATCCATTAAATTTTTTAGGATAATAAACTATATAAATAATTCATAGAATTTATATCTACATAAAACTTCTTTTCTACTTTAAATTAACTATTCAAATATCAAGATATTATCTTATAAAATTCTAAAAATCCGTAAAATAATTATTTTTATTCCTATACTATTGAAAAGTTACTATTTAAAATAGATCAAATATAAAATAACATATTGTCATAATATATAATACAACAATACTTGTTGTATTATTTTTATGCTCGCAAATAGATTCTTATTATACACTAAATAAATATAAAATATTTGTAAAATGTAGAGTAATAGTGAATAAAAGTATAAAGAAAATTACTATATAAATTATACTATAATAGCAAATATCATAGTTCATTTAACTATTAAATTAAAACAGTCATTAAAGTTAAATTAGATATTTTAAACATTCGTATTGTATAATGGTAAAGTAAAACCAAATTCTGCACCATTTTCTCTATGTCTATTATCGTTATTCATTCCCCATATCTTTCCACCATGAGCTTCCACAATATTTTTTGAAATGTATAAACCAAGACCAGTTCCTCTTTCAGATTTTGTTGCAAATTTCTCAAATAGTCGTGGCAATACTTCAGGATCTATTCCTTTTCCTGTATCTTTTATTTTAATACATACAAATTCTTTTATTTCTTTATTATTATAATCATCATCATTACTATTGTTATTCTTATTATTATCTTTGAATTTTTCCATAGTGATTGTAACTATTCCATTTTCAGTAAATTTAAGAGCATTACTTAACAAATTGGAAATTACTTGCTGTATTCTATTTTTATCTGCATAAATAAATATCGGTTGTGAAGGTAATTCTGGATATATGAGCTGAATATTTGTATTTTTATCAAATTCCTGTTTTTTGTCTAAATCTATGATATCTCTTTTCTTCTTAGTCGTTAGATCTTCAATTAAACTTACTATTATTTCCCTTAAATCAAACTTGATTTTTTCGAGTCTTAGAGTACCACTTTCTATTCTTGAGACATCCAAGATATCTTCTGTCAATCTATACAATTTTTCAGCATTTCTTTTTACTGGTTCTAAATACTTTTGTGTATTTTCTGGAAAAACATCTATCATTTCACAATATCCAACAATAGATTGAGTGGGTGTTCTTAATTCATGAGCTGCAACATTAATGAATTCTTTTTGAATTTTATCATTTCTTTTTAATTGTTCATTGGTTACTGTAAGTTCTTGATTTACCTTTGCTAATATTTGTAGCGATTCTTTTAATTCTTCTGTTGTACTTTGCAGTTCATTATTTGTCATTCTAATATTTTCATATAATTCTGTTTGTGTCCAAAGAATCTCAAAAATGGAAGCATAAGATAAAACAGTAGATGGAATAGTAGAATATGTTGATGAACCAATTGCCTCTAAAAAATTATCTTTGGAGTCATCTTTTAATTCAATAACCAATAATTTTTTTTTATCTACTATTATATATGCAGTATTAATTTCTGATAATGGGTCTATTCTTCTAAATTCAATATTTTCTCTTTGTAAATTTATTTTTTTTATTCTATTGTAAATATCAGTTATAGATTTATTTAAGTCATTACTAGTAGGAATTAATATTTTAACTATTACTTTGTTGTGTCCTTCTTCTTTATTACTATATGCTATTTTTTTTTCTAAAATACTAAATATACCTATTTTGTGATACCTAAAAAAAGCATTTATTGATGGAAGAATTATTAAGATTTCTGTAGTTGCTATTTTTAGATTATTGAGTAATAGTTGTTGAATTTTATAAGGATTTTCAATTAATTCTGTAAATCCTTCTTGTGTTGTAAGATTTGATCTTATATCATTTATTCTTATTCGAGCATCTAAACTTTGGTTCCACAGATCTTCAAATACAAATTTATAATATTTTATAAATGAGGGATGTTGGGTAGAAAGCATAAATGGAATATCGCTATTTATTTTATTAGATGTACGCATAGAAAAATTAAAATTATTATCAGATACTCCAAAATTTAATGGCAAAGGATTACTAGTATGTCTTATATAAACACCTTCTATTTCAAGAAACTTTGAAATTAATTCTACATTTTCCCGAGTTATTTTTACGATGCATCTTAAACCAATAATATTATCTTTTTTGCTTATATTAGATCCAGTCTTATTGTTTCGATCTACTCTTTTGTGTAATATTATTCCCTTAATATTCTCTTTAAATAAGTCGAAATAGTTCTCATAAATTATCTTGAATATTTTTTCTTCAAAATACCAATCCCGTTCAATAGTGTCTTTCAAGCTACACATTATAAAACTAAGGAATTGTCTAGAAGTTTCAAAAATTCTTTTTTCTCTTCTATTTTTTTCTTCTTGTATTTGTTTAACTCTTTCTTCTATAGTTATGCTTTTATTCCATAACTTATCGAATATGTACAATTCTTGTTTTACTACATCTTCCAAATTGCTATACATTAGTTGAGAAGAAGCAGAAAATGGTAATGGGTCTATATCACAAAAAAATTCATTATCAGTTACTAATAGAATACCATTAATTTTTGGTAAATGTCTAACATCGGCAACTGACATCAAATGTTTACAGTGGGCAATATTATCTTCAGTAATTTCTGTAATATATCTAAGTTTTACCCCTCGACTTTGAGCATTTTTATAGGAATTCCATATTTCATAGTCATATACACAATTTTTTATAAAAGTAGGATTTATACAAATATTTACAACATTTTTTGTGCTATTTATAATTTTATTTATTTTTTCTAATAAATCTCCTGATCCTGGAATTATTTCATTTCTATTTTTGAAAGAATTTTTCTCAATCAGGACAAGTCACCTTTTTTACTTCCTTATAATTATATAGATTGAGATATTTATATTCACAACAATAAGTCATCTATTATAGACAGCACCCTTAAATTCGTTATAAATATTTTATCAACATTCATATTTTACATATTTTGATTTTAGAATATAATATCATGAATAATAGATAAAAACAAGAATAATTTTGAAAACAAATATACTTGATAATAAAGTAATGAATCATCTAATTTTTATTAATTAAAGAAAGAGGACTAGTCTTATTAAGATACATAGGAAACATAATGAAGAACCGTTGGAAAGCTAAAAAATAGGAAAAGAAATACAATAATTTTAAATTTTTATAGATATTTGAAGAAATATCATGACTTTAGGTTAAACTTAAGATAACTAAAAAGTATTTGTAGAATTGTTAAAAAGAGTTATACCATTTCATGCTATTTATAAGATAGAAATATTTGCTCTAATTCATTTTTAACAACAGCTAGAGAAATATTTTTATTATAATTTAATGGATAGAAAAGCAATTAGAAATCAAAAACTATTTACAATATAAAAATACAATCAATAATATCTATTACAATTCAAATCTATTGTAATTTAAAGTACCATCTAATTTATAATTATTTAAAATTATAACTACGGGTATAGATATGATAAAATTAACTTACTTGGATATGGTATAACGGTCAATTATTTCTAAAGAATCTTTACTTTTATTATCCTTCTTACACGATGACATGTCAAATATGGTAAAATCTCCTTCTTCTAAATCTTTTTCTTTTATTTTTTCTTCTTTACATTTGTATCCTATATCATAATATTTTGCATCTAACTCTTTGCTATTAATCTCAATACTAAGGAATCCAAATCCATCATTATACTGTTTTACTACATAATCAGGTTGATTCAAAAATATAT
>DATFBJ010000033.1:0-3496 GCA_035253885.1 Nitrososphaeraceae archaeon | reverse complement strand
AATTTTTTATTTCTTTAATAATTTTATAAAACGTCTATTACAAATCTTTCAATGGTAGAAAGGTGTATCCAGATTATTATTATTATTGTTGTTGTTGTTGTTGTTGTTTTTTATTATTTCTGTATCTAAATTTTATTTTTTCGTTGGCAATTTTTATATATTTTTTATCTATTTCAGTACCTACAAAATCAACATTTAAATTAATACATGCCAAAGCCGTTGTACCTATTCCTATAAATGGATCATAAATGATTGTATTTTTTTTTATACCATGTAATTTAATGCATAATTGAGGTAATTTTTCAGGAAATATTGCTGGATGAGGTCCTTTTTCTTGAATTGTATTATAAGGAATAAACCAAATATTTCCTCTATCTCTTTTATCTGTTTTAGCAGATTTCCATCTACCTATATTTGACTTGTCTTGATATACTACTCCTATAGCCAATTTATCAATAACTAAATCTCCTTTTTTAGTAAAGTGAAATATATATTCATGAAGGTCACTTAAAAATCTCTTACTAACAATTGGTTTAAAATGCCCAATAGATGAGTTATTTTTTATCAAGTTATTTTTTCCAATGTCATCTATTTCAATTGAAATTGATTTTATCCAATGAATTGTATTTTGTAGTTTATAACCTATTTCTATAAAATTTTTACATATTTCAAAAGGAAGCATAAAATCTGTAGATCTGGCACCAATATTAAGAAAAAATGATCCATCTTCCTTTAAGATCTGTATGCTTTTTTTAGCAATTTTTTGTAACCATGACAAATATTCAATTTTGTCTCTTCTATCATTATATTCAGAATATGGTTTATTAATGTTGTATGGGGGTGATGTAACTATTGCATCAATTTTTATACTATTTTCCTCTATTAGTTTGTTCATAAATTCTATACAATCAATATTATAAATTTTGTTTACATGGATCATATAATACTAATTCGAGGATTTAACAAATTAACTTATAAAATTTTTGTAATACTAAATGATATAGTTTTATTATAAAAAGTATAAACTTCAAATCAATTAATCAATAATATATTTAAAAAATATTTTTCTCTTTTTTATTTATCTACAATTTTATTAGCAAGGTCTAATAATGGGAATTATTTATTGATTAATGTGTCAGTAAATACTAATAAATCTAATCTAAAATATCTAAAGTATAATTCTCTTGAAGATATGTTAAAGATAGTATTATCTTCTGCGCAATCAGCATTGGGTATTAGTGCATTGCTCTATTTTTTAAATCACAAAAACCAAAATCTTATGTTTATATATAATAGTTCAATAGGAAGTAGTATAATACATTATAATGTAATATCAGAAAAGCCATCAACAAAATTTATTCAATTAAACAAGCAAAATGGAAAATATAATTATGTAAATGATGTTGGAAATGATCCTCATTCTATATATATTCCGATTCTGGAATTAGAAAATACAACATTAGAATTTCCTTAAATTAGTAAGACACATAAATGAATAAATAATTTTTATATCATTTTCAAAGTGATAATAATATGATTTATTTTAATATAAATTAAATTCTTGATTCTAATATATAGAAATTTTATATAATTTATAAATCTCTATTTCAAATAATATATTAATTATGGTTTACTCTGATTATATATCTTCCTTATTATCTTATCAGAAAGTTACTTTGACACAAGAAGAACGCTCTTTTATAATTAAATTTATTCGAGGTCATGATCAATCATTTAAAATTACGTCCTATTTTAAATTAAGAAATCAATCTGCTGAGCAACGTGATGCCTCTTATTTGATTTCCAAACGTTTAGAAGATATGGGATTTATAGAAGTTACAAAAGGCAAGTTTTTAAGTAATATCAAGAATTATAAATTTACTACTTATGGTTTATTTTATATATTTTTAAATATCTCTATTTATCCTCCACAATTTCTAATAAAATATCAAGATGATATAATTTTAAAGACTTTAATATTTCAATTTTTTAATGAAAAAACAATTAAAATATGCACAGGAAGATTTTATTCTCAAATTACAAGTTATTTGCAAGAATGTTGCAATGTTACCTTAAATGCTATAGATGATATTAAATCTGCTGATGAAAATGAAGAAGAAAAAGTTAAAATTATTGATAGATTGAAGTTTGATTTAGAATGGTTAATCAGAAGATTGTGTTTTAAATTAACAATAATGTATAGTGAGACCAATTTATTGTCAATTAATCCAAATCTTACTGATGATGTCAAAGTTACACTCTATGAATTGGAAACCAAAATGAAACTACAGTTATCAAAGGATTCACAATTTATTAATTTATTAAAGAACTTATATAAAGACTTTAATGAAGGTTACAGTGAACTTGTCAATCTAAATAATGAAAATTCTGATAATATGGACAAGTAATTATCATAATAATTTTCTCTTCTTGCCCATCTAATTAGATGCTGATTGCTTTCTTTCTCTATATGAGAAGATAAAAGTTAACAATAACATTGCAAATAATGATATACCAGTTGCAAGGTGTGATGCTACTAGTAGTGGTTGTAATTTTGAAGTTACCATGACCATACCTAAGATTATTTGAATACTGACAATAATAGCTGCTGTGATTGCAGTTGTACTAACTGATCTTGCATGTATATATGCGTAAATAGCTGTGGCAAAAATAAAACCAGTAGTAATTAGTACCAACATTCGATGTATATGGTCAAAAAGATATTCTGAACTGAGAATGCCTAAACCATTAAGACATAATGGCCAATCAGGACAAGATAAGTCTTGATATGATGATGAAATATATACTCCTATCAGCATTATTGTATATATCAAAGCTAGTGAGGTAAAGGATAACAAGAGCAGTTTTTTTGGAAATCTTTTTTTCTGTTGTGTAGACATGGTAATTATATTTTAGATATTTTTCTTGACCCAAATAAATGTAAATTAATTACTATGTAAAAGTATAGTTCTATTTGCTTAGAATCATCATTGATAGAATAGTAGTTATTTTTAAATTATATTTATAAATGGAATTGATTACCTTTTATTTGTGATTTCTCAATCCTTTGAAAATTTAATTTGTGATATTCTACTACAATCTGATATAACTTTTTCTATTAAGAATTCTGGAGGAATCTGTGAAGCTAGGCTACAAGAAAATATGAAATTTAAAATTAGAGACCAATGGGCTACAATAGGTGATGAAAGTTCTCCTTGGCATATTCATATCAATATAAATAAGATTGCAAGTGCAAAGTTCATAAGAGAGTTTAATGAATCACACAATCGTGAAAGTTTTAGTATCCGATTTTTTGATTATGATGAAAATCTAATTTTTCGTGCTAACTTTTCAAAACTATATGACCTAAATGGTCAACTTATACCAGAAAAAATTTCCAAATTTCAGCATCTTTTGGACAAATATAGTGGTAAAAAAGAAACAATAAATTTTAAAAATTTGTAATAAAAATAAATAACATAATTTAATAATATAT